>JBEKHU010000232.1:0-5788 GCA_050012115.1 Bryobacteraceae bacterium
CACACCAGGCAGCGTCCCGAAACCGGTGGTGGTGTTATTCGGGGAGAAGAGGATGGTCGCGCCGGAGTTATCGGTCGAGAGCAGACCGGAAACCGCACCGTTGGGCAGCGTGGCACCCGCGCCCGGAGGCGTGGCGTTCACGTTAATCGTGAGCAGGAGACCAGTCAAATCCACGTTGGCGCCGGTGCCGGTCGAAACGATGTTGCCAAGGTTGATAATGCTGGGCGTAACAACGCCGCTGCCAGAGCCGGTGTTGTAGGTCAGGGTCAGTCCACCGTCCGTGATGGAAGTAGTGGTGTTTTGCACGCAGCCACCAATCCCATTGCAACTGAGCGTGGAGCCGGTGGTGTTGTAGTTAATGGTTCCGGCGGATGCGGCAAGCGACATCAGACCGGCAAGAGCCGCGATCAAAAAGAGGGTTTTCATTTAGCTCACACCCTTTCCGATATGGGCGTCACCGATCCGAGGGGTTGGCTGAAACGCGGCCGCGCGCTGGCGAGCGCAATAAGCGACGAAAAGGTTCGGGAAACCGGCGCCGAGGCTGTTGCTCAGAATGGCTGAGGCGAGCGCCAGGACTGGCAGTTTGTTCAAGGAATCCTCCTAAGAAAATGTCGCCGCATGCAATTGGCCCGGGCCCGATCGTCTCCAGTGGAGCGAATCGGGATAAGAATCCCGGGACCGATTCGAGGGATCTCTGCGGATCCTCACGATTTAATCTGAACGGACTAGTCTGAATTGTAGGAATAGCGGAGAAAAATAGCAAGATTAAAAGGTGAAAAAGCATCGATTTAACACAGATTAATGTCAGATTTTCACAGAATTGCGCTGGTTTTATCCATATTTAGCGTGGATTTTCCGCCGAATTGTTGCGCGACCTCCGAACGATCGTCCGGAGCGGCAGGACCGGGCCGGTGCGTTCGCCGGATTCTCGCGCACCGGCATCCAGGAAACCTCGGGGGATTCAGCGGCGCAGGAGGCGGGGTAGCGGCGGATGCGCGGTCTTTCCCAACGCATGTCCCAAAAGGCATCGCGCCGCGGCTAGGCGCCGGGTTTTCCTACGATTGCGTCTGACAATCCTACACGCAGGCGCCTTGGCTACTCACCTTGTCTCAATGATTTCAGTGGATTATCTTATGGCCATCGGGATGCAGTGGTAAGGGCGTTGGAGTGACGTTGGAGGTGTGTGTGCTGGGCATCGATTGGAGCGATCCACAGACATTCTGGTTGAACGCCGCCAACATCGGCCTGGGCGTGGTGACGTTGTCTTGCTTTGGCGCGCTGAGCTACGGACTGGTGAAGGATGTGCTGGCCCGCAGCCGCAGGCGGGCGGCGGAACGCGCACTGGAGCGCGCGGTGAATGGCGTGGCGACGGGTCTCGGCAGTCACGTTTTTGAGGTGCCGGGCCTGGGTTTGACCATGGCGGACGGCGGGGAGCCCGCGGCGCAGCCTCCGAAGAGCCCGGACGAGGCCGCACGGAAGCCGGATCAGCGGGGCGAGTGAGCGCGCTTGCGAGGCGCTTATGGTGTGCCCTTTCCTGCATGAGACCAGGGTCCATTTGTGCCGGCTGGCCACGGTCCGGAAGCTGATTCCAGCGTCGATGATAGCGGGCGAGGAGCGATGCGGCTCAGCGCGCTACGTCGAATGCCCGGCCTTCCGCGGTCAGGCGGTGGAGAGCGCGGGCACGGGGGCGTGCCCATACCTGGAGCAGCCGCTGGTGCAGTTCTGCTCGGCGGCGCCGGTGGCGCAGTTCGTGCCGTGGAGCGAGTCGACGGCCTCGCGCTGCCTGAGCAGCGCATTTCACTACTGCGACGTGTACCTGGATGTGAGCGGCGCGCCGGAGAGGCGAGTCCCAGCGATGGGCAGCGAAGTGGACGGCGGCGAGGAACTGGCCGTCCCGACGAGGCTGCGCTACGCGCCCAATCATACGTGGCTGGACGTGGCCGAGGACGGAGTGTGCCACGCCGGCATCGACGCCCTGCTGGCGCGGCTTCTGGGCGTCGTGGAAGGCGTGGAGTTCCTCACGCCGCCGGGCAACGGGGCACGGGGCAAGCAGATGCCGGCAGCGGTGCTGCGCGCCGCGGGACACGACTGGCAGGTCGCGTTCCCTCAGCGGATGAACATCACGGCCTGCAACCCGTGCCTGCGGACGCACCCGCAGCGGGTGTCGGAGGATCCCTACGGGCGCGGATGGATGTTCGCCGGGACGGGCGCCGAGACGGAAGGAACGCTGCCGGCCGAAGCAGCGGCGGCCGGCATGCGCAACGAAGCGCGCCGGCTGAATGAGTTGATTCAGAAAGGCAGCGGCGTGAGCGCCGACGGCGGGATGTTCGAAGCCGGCCTGCTGGGCAAACTCCCGCGGCAGCAGGCGTGGCAACTGTTCAACGATCTGCTGGCGGGCCCGGGCAGATAGGGGAGCGCTTCCTCAACGGCAGCGACAGGTCAAGCCAGCGAAGCTGGCCAGTTTCACTTTCCAGACAACTGATTCTTAAACGCCGCTTAACAGCACGCGGGCGTTGTTTGCCAGTGTGCCCATTTCAGACAGTGGATCCGGCGTGGCGCCGGAAGGATCCCCGCTGGGACGCGGACTCGTATTATCCTGCAACGAGAGGTAAGGAATGAGCCAGCAGGGATCCATCGACTCGATGCTGCACGAAAACCGCGTTTTTCCGCCAGCGCCGGAGTTCAGCGCGGCCGCGCACGTGGGCAGCATGGAGGCGTACGAGGCCCTGTGCCGCGAGGCGGAAAGCGATCCGGAAGGATTCTGGGGACGGATTGCCGCGGAGCTGCACTGGTTCAAGCCGTGGGACAAAGTGCTCGAATGGGAACCCCCGTTCGCCAGGTGGTTTTCCGGCGGGGAGCTGAACCTGTCCTACAACTGCCTGGACCGGCACCTGACGACGCCGCGGCGGAACAAGGCGGCGCTGATCTGGGAGTCCGAACCGGGCGAGGTGCGGACGCTGACGTATCAGCAGTTGCACGACGAGGTGTGCCGGTTCGCCAACGTGCTGAAGTCGATCGGCGTGGGCACCGGCGAGCGGGTGGCGATCTACATGGGCATGTGCCCGGCACTGCCGATCGCCATGCTGGCCTGCGCGCGGATCGGCGCGCCGCACACGGTGGTTTTCGGCGGCTTCTCGGCCACGGCCCTGGCGGACCGGATCAACGATTGCCAGGCGGCGTGCGTGATCACGCAGGACGGGGCGCTGCGGCGCGGGCAGGAGCTGAAGTTGAAGCCGGTGGTGGACGAAGCCCTGAAGGCGTGCACCACGGTGCGCAAGGTGGTGGTGTACCAGCGCACGGGCAGCGAGCAGACGATGGAACCGGGGCGCGACCTGTGGTGGCACGAGCTGATGGCGGCGGCCTCGGACGAGTGCGCGGCGATCGCGCTCGACGCCGAGCATCCGTTGTACCTCTTATACACGTCGGGCACGACGGGCAAGCCGAAGGGCATCCTGCATACGACGGGCGGCTACGCGGTAGGCACGTACAAAACCGCGCAGTGGGTATTCGACCTGAAGGATGAGGACGTGTTCTGGTGCACGGCGGACATCGGCTGGGTGACGGGGCACAGCTACATCGTCTACGGGCCGCTGCAGAACGGGGCGACGGTGCTGATGTACGAGGGCGCGCCGTTCCATCCCGGGCCGGACCGGTTCTGGCGGATCGTCGAAAAACATAAAGTCACCATCCTGTACACGGCGCCGACGGCGCTGCGGGCGTGCATGCGCCTGGGCGAGGAACATCCGCGGCGCTACGCGATGAAATCGCTGCGGCTGCTGGGCACGGTGGGCGAGCCGATCAATCCCGAGGCCTGGATGTGGTATCGCGAAGTGATCGGGCGCAACCGCTGCCCGATCGTGGACACGTGGTGGCAGACCGAGACCGGGGCGATCATGATTTCGCCGCTGCCGGGCGCCACGCCGGCCAAACCGGGCTCGGCGACGCGGCCGCTGCCGGGCATCGCGGCGGACGTGGTGGACAAGGACGGGAACCCCGTGCCGCCGGGCTCGGGCGGATTCCTGGTGGTGCGGCGGCCGTGGCCGTCGATGCTGCGAACGATCTACGGCGATCCGGCGCGCTACGAGTCGGCGTATTTCTCGCAGATCGCGGGCGTGTACTTCACGGGAGACGGGGCGCGGAAGGACGCGGACGGGTACCTGTGGATCATGGGCCGGATCGACGACGTGCTGAACGTCTCGGGCCACCGCCTGAGCACGATGGAGGTCGAGAGCGCGCTGGTGGCGCATCCCAAAGTAGCCGAAGCCGCGGTGGTGGGGCGTCCGGACGAGATCAAGGGGCAGGCGATCGCGGCCTTCGTCACGTTGCAGGAGGGTTACGCGGCGACGAACGAACTCAAAGAGGAGCTGCGGCAGTGGGTCGGCAAGGAGATTGGCTCGCTGGCCAAGCCCGACGACATTCGTTTCAGCGAAGCGCTGCCCAAAACGCGTAGCGGCAAGATCATGCGCCGGCTGCTGCGCGAAGTGGCGCTCGGCGGCGAGGTGAAGGGCGACACGACGACGCTGGAAGACTTCAACGTGATCACGCGGCTGCGGCAGCACGACGACGATTAGATCGGGAATCCCGGCAATGGTGGTTCATATCCGGCACACTCAGTCCTGGAACATCCCGCTGACGCCGCTCCCGCCCAGGCTGGCGGCTCTCGTCTTCCTCCTCTTGGCACTGCTCGCCGCAGGCTGCGGATCCCTGTTTGAACGGAAAGCGCCCGAGCCCCCGCCTCTGACCTTCGAACTGCGGACCTTTGAAAAAACGGAGCTCGGCTGCGGGGACCGCGGCCACCGCGACGAGGCCTGCGTCAGCTTCCGCGCCGCTTGGCCGGAACTGAAGGGCGGTGGCGGCGATGCCGCCTCGAAGATCAATACCGCCCTGTTCACCGCGCTCGGGTTTCCCGGCGGCGCCACTGAAATGGAGCCCTACGCCGTCGCGTTGATCGAGCGTTGGCGCGTGGAACACAAGGGTGTGTTCTACGCCGACTCGACCTGGTTCGAGCGCCGCACCATTCAAGTAATGGCGCGCCGCCCGGAGGTCTGGAGTTTCCGGCTCGACCGCCTCGGACAGACCGGCAAGGAAATGCCCTTCGACCAGCGTGTCTACCTCAACCTGAATCCCCGCAGCGGCTCTTCCGTGACCCTCGATTCGCTGCTCGAGAAAGACGCCGCGCCGCGCCTCTCCTCCCTGGCCGAACGCCGCTTGCGAGAAACGCTGAGCCTCGGCGACGCGGCTGCCTTGCCCTTCAAGGACAATCGCTTCGCCTTGCCTGCGCAGTTCGCCGTGACACAACCGGGGCTCGCGCTGCTCTGGAGTGGCGACGCATTGGCCGATCCCGACTCCCCGCGCATCGAGGTTACCCTGCCCTGGAGCCTGGTCCGCGACCTCGTCCGTAAGCCGGCCGTCAAGCCGCCCGGCCCGGAGGCTGAGACAGGATTCTAGGCGCCGTTCTCAGTGCGCCGGGCCGAACCCCACCATCGCCACGGGCCGCAACCCATGCGGAATCACCGGCGCCAGTAGATCCTCCGCCGAATACTCGGCCTTAAAAAGTCCGTCGCTGTCATGGCCCGTCCGTTCCGACAGCACATGGTACATCTCGTGCAGCGCTACATGGCTCAGCGCGCGCGACAGGATTCCTGGAGCGATCAGCGACTGTTGCCACAGCGCCGCGTGCGCCAGGGTCGCCTTGACACGCCCGCAGTCGATGTCGATGAACGGCAGGATGCGCCCATCGGTCACCCACGTCGCGCCGAGTGGTCCCTGCCGCGGCATCGGCCTGATG
>JBEKHU010000233.1:0-8859 GCA_050012115.1 Bryobacteraceae bacterium
TCGAACCGCTGAGCAGCTTTGTCCTGCCGGGCGGATCGCGGCTCAACGCCTAGCTGCACGTCTGCCGCACGGTGTGCCGCAGAACCGAGCGCGCGGCGGTCACGCTGGCCCGCGAGGGCGGGGCGGACGAGGTGAGCGTGCGTTATCTGAACCGGCTCAGCGACGCGCTGTTCGTCTACAGCCGCCGGGCCAATCAACTCTTGGTGCTGCCCGAGACGCTGTGGGAGCCCAACCGTGCGGCTTCGGCGCTCTGAGCCATCCGAGGCGCGCGGGTGCGGGGGCAATTCTCGATAGAATGGAAACGCTGTCACCCGGAGGGCGGGCAGAGCCCCGACTGGGGCGCGCGGAAGCAGGCTGTTCCGCGTCCTGCCGCCGCGCGTTCGTCCGGCGCAGGGCGCGCGTAATGCCGCGCAGGCCGGAGACGGCGAAGTGAATTCATAGGGAGTGGATATGCCTCAGGAATTGTGCGACATCGGCCTGATCGGGCTGGCGGTCATGGGCCAGAACCTGGTGCTCAACATGAACGACCACGGCTTTCGCGTCGCGGTGTTCAACCGGACCGTTTCGAAGGTCGATGACTTCCTCAACAATGAGGCCAAGGGCACGTCGATTGCGGGCGCGCATTCGATCGAAGAACTCGCCGCGCTGCTGAAGCGGCCGCGGCGCGTGATGCTGATGGTTAAGGCCGGCGAGACGGTGGACCAGATGATCGACCTGCTGGTGCCGCACCTGGAACCGGGCGACATCATCATCGACGGCGGCAACTCGCACTTCCCCGATACGACGCGCCGCACCGAGGCGCTCGCCGGCAAGGGCATCCTGTTCATCGGCACAGGGGTGTCGGGGGGCGAGGAGGGCGCGCGCCGCGGCCCGTCGATCATGCCCGGCGGCAACCCGCTGGCGTGGCCGCATGTGAAGCCGATCTTCCAGGCGATCGCGGCCAAGGTCGACGGTGTGCCGTGCTGCGAGTGGGTGGGCGAAAACGGCGCCGGCCACTACGTGAAGATGGTCCACAACGGGATCGAGTACGGCGACATACAGCTCATCTGCGAGGCCTATCAGATGCTGAATGATGGGCTGGGGCTGACGCCGGCCGAACTGCACGACGTCTTCGCCGAGTGGAACGCGGGTGAACTGGACAGCTATCTGATCGAAATCACGCGCGACATCTTCGGCAAGCTGGACGACGACGGCGAGCCGATCGTCGACAAGATTCTCGATACCGCCGGCCAGAAGGGCACGGGCAAATGGACCGGCATCAGCTCGCTCGACCTGGGCGTGCCGGTGACGCTGATCGGCGAGGCGGTGTACGCGCGCTGCCTGTCGGCGATGAAGGAAGAGCGCGTGCGCGCGTCGCAGACGCTCACCGGCCCCAGCCGCTGCCCGATCGAGAATCGCAAGGGCTTCATCGAAGATGTGCGCAGCGCGCTGTACTGCTCAAAGATGATCTCTTATGCGCAGGGCTACATGCTGCTGCGCGAGGCCGCCAAGGAGTACAAGTGGAATCTGAACTTCGGCGGCATTGCGCTGATGTGGCGCGGGGGCTGCATCATCCGCAGCCGCTTCCTGGGCAAGATCAAGGAAGCGTTTGACAAGAACCCGCAGCTCGAGAACCTGCTATTGGATGAGTTCTTCTCCACGACGCTGCTCAAGTACCAAGCGGCGTGGCGCCGGGCGATCGTGCAGGCGATCGAGCTGGGCGTGCCGACGCCCGCGTTCTCGACGGCGCTGGCGTTCTTCGACGGCTATCGCAGCGCGCGGCTGCCGGCCAATCTGCTGCAGGCGCAGCGTGACTACTTCGGCGCGCACACGTATGACCAACTGGACCGGCCGCGGCGGGCGCGTTGCGTCGAGCACGTACACGGTGTAACGGGCCACGCAGGTAGGTTTGTTGAATCCTAGGGAGTACTCATGCAATACGGTCTGAATATCAAGCAGGAGGGCGCGCTCGACCTGGTGAGCCTGGGCGCGCTGGTGCACCGCCTGGACCCGGGCGTCATCCCGTTCCGCAAGGCTCACGAATGCCAGATCCACGTCAGCGGCGGCGAGTTCAACGTGGCCGCCAACCTGGCCGACTGCTTCCGCCTCTCGACGGGCGTGGTCACGGCGATGGCCGACTATCCGATCGGCGACCTGATCGCGGAACGCGTGCGGGCGATGGGCGTCAAGCCGTTCTATAAGCGTTTCCGGCACGACGGCGTCACCGGGCCCAATATGGCCACAGTGTACTCGGACCGCGGGCAGGGCGTGCGCGCGCCGGTGGTGTTCTACAACCGCTCGAACGAGGCCGCGGCGCGGCTCCAGCCGGGCGACTTCGACTGGAGCGCGATCTTCGCCGGGGGCGTGCGCTGGTTCCACTCGGGCGGCATCTTCGCGGCGCTGTCGGCGACCACGGGCGAACTGATCATCGAGGCGATGAAAGCCGCCAAGGCCGCCGGCGCGGTGACGTCGTTCGATCTGAACTATCGCGAGAAGCTGTGGAACATCTGGGGCGGCCACGAGAAGGCGCTATCAGTGATCGCGCGCATCGTGAAGCACGTCGACGTGCTGGTGGGCAACGAGGAGGATCTGCAGAAGGGCCTGGGCATCGCCGGACCCGAGGTGGCGGCGAAATCGAAGCTCGACCCGAGCACGTTTTTCGGAATGATCGACAACGTCGTCGCGAAGTACCCGCATGTCAAAGTGGTCGCGACGACGCTGCGCGAGGTCCACTCGACCAACCAACACACCTGGGGCGCGGTGGCCTGGATCAACGGCAAAACATATGTTGCGCCCACGGCCGAACTTGCCGTGTTGGACCGCGTCGGCGGCGGCGACGGCTTCGCCTCGGGTTTCTTTTACGGATTGTTGACGGGCGAGGCGCCGGAGGAGGCGGTCAAGCTCGGCTGGGCGCACGGGGCGCTGCTGACGACGTTCCCCGGCGACACGACCATGGCGACGGTGGAGCAGGTGCGCGCGTTCGCCAAGGGCGGATCGGCGCGCATTCAGCGGTAAGCGGGATCAAGATCGTGGAGGCGGCTTGACGCAGCCACCACGAAAGTCGCTAGCCAGATAGCGGCAGACCTACTGCACGTCCGCCGGCAGCTTGCGCTTCTTCGCGACAACACTGTAGCGCCGCGCCATCAGCGTGCCGCCGCGGAATGTAGCGCAGAATGCGGCGGGTTTGTTCGAGCAGCGACTGGATCCGGTCGCGCACGAACAGGAACGCGCCCATGTTGCGCGGCTCCTCCTGGCACCACACCACCTCGGCGGTCGAGGGGTAGCGCCACAGCAGGTCCTCGATCTGGTCGGCGGGCCAAGGGTAGATTTGCTCCAGCCGCACCAGGGCGGCGTCCTCTAGGCCACGCTTGCGGCGCTCGGCCAGCAGTTCGTAGTAGATCTTGCCGCTGCAGAAGATGACCTTGGTGGCGCGGTCAGGCGCGATTTCGGCGTCGCTAAGCACCTCGGCGAAATGGCCGTGCGTGAATTCCCTGAGCGGACTCACCGCCTCAACGTGGCGCAGCAGGCTCTTGGGGGTGAAGATCACCAGCGGCTTGCGCGTGCCACGGCGATCGTTGCCGCCGTACATCTGGCGCCGCAGCAGATGGAAGTATTGCGCAGGCGTGGTGACGTTGCACACCTGCATGTTGTCCTCGGCGCTGAGCTGCAGGAAGCGCTCGATGCGCGCCGAGCTGTGCTCGGGGCCCTGGCCTTCGTAGCCGTGCGGCAGAAGCAACACCAGGCCGCTGGGTTGGCCCCACTTGGCCTCGCAGCAGGAGATGAACTGGTCGATCATGATCTGGGCGCCGTTGCCGAAGTCGCCGAACTGGCCTTCCCACAGCGTGAGCGTCAGCGGGTCGCCGAGGGAGTAACCGAATTCGAAGCCCATCACGCCGTACTCGCTCAGGCTCGAGTCGACGACTTCGAAACGCGCCTGACCGGGCGAGAGGTGCTGCATGGGCGTGTGCACGACGCCGGTGTTGTAGTCGTAGTACTCGAGGTGGCGCTGCGAGAACGTGCCGCGCCCGCTGTCCTGGCCCGAAAGGCGCACGGGCGTGCCCTCGGTGACCAGCGTGGCGAAGGCCAGCGCCTCGGCCGTCGCCCAGTCGGCCGTGCCGCCCTTCAGAACGTCCTTGCGTTTTTCTAGGAAGCTCTTCAGCTTGGGATGCAGCGCGAAGCTGGCGGGGAAGGTGGTGAGGCCGTGGATCACAGTCTCCACCAGCGCCGCGTCCACGGCCGTGCGCGGGCAGGCGCTCGCCACGGCCTGCTGCTCGTAGTCGGTGACCTCCTGCAGTTCCCACTTCTCGCCGCGCTCCACGGCCTCTTCGTGGGCCCGGTTGTAGGCGTCCTGGACCTGCTGGCGGACGCGCTCGGCCCATTCCCTGGTGACCACGCCCTCGCGCAGGAGGCGCTCGGCGTAGAGTTCCCCGACCGACTTCCGGCCCTTGATCTTGCCGTACATCAGCGGTTGCGTGTAGCTCGGGTCGTCGCCTTCGTTGTGGCCGTACTTGCGGTAGCAGACCATGTCGATGACGACGTCCTTCTTGAACTGCTGGCGGTAGTCGAAGGCGATCTGGATGGCGCGCACGCAGGCCTCGGGGTCGTCGCCGTTGGCGTGCAGGATGGGCGCCTGGACCATGCGCGCGACGTCGGTGCAGTAGGTCGAGGAGCGGCTCTCCTCGGGCGTCGCCGTGAAGCCGAGCTGGTTGTTGATCACCAGGTGCACGGTGCCGCCGGTGGCAAAGCCCTTCAGCAATGAGAGGTTCAGCGTCTCAGCCACCACGCCTTGGCCGGAGAAAGCCGCGTCGCCGTGCACCAGCACGGGCAGGACCCTGTCGTGAGCCAGGTCGCCCATGCGGGTTTGCTTGGCGCGCACGATACCTTCCACGACCGGGTCGACGGCCTCGAGGTGACTGGGGTTGGGGGAAAGCGAGACCTTGATTTCGCGCCCGCCGCAGGTGCGCTGGACGCCGCTGGCACCGAGGTGGTACTTCACGTCGCCGGAGCCCTGCGTGGTCTCGGGATCGACGTTGCCCTCGAACTCGCCGAAGATCTGGGCCGTCGATTTGCCCACGAGGTTTGAAAGCACGGTGAGCCGGCCGCGATGCGCCATGCCGATCACCAACTCGCGGACGCCCCTGTCGGCGGCGCGTTCCATCAGTTCGTCGAGAATGACCATCGCCGACTCGCCGCCCTCGAGCGAGAAGCGCTTCTGCCCGACGAAACGCGTGTGGAGGAAATTTTCGAAGCTCTCGGCCTGCAGCAGCCGCATCAGCACGCGCTGCTTCAGCTCGGCGGTGAGCGGCCACAGGTTGGCCAGCGGCTCCATGCGCTCCTGCAGCCAGCGCTTCTCCTCCGGATGCTGGATGTGCATGTACTCGCAACCCAGCCGCCCGCAGTAAGTCTGGCGCAGCGTGTCGAGGATCACCCGCAGCGTCGCGACGCCCGGGCGCCCGGCCAGCGACCCGGTGATGAACTCGCGCTCCAAGTCCCAGATCGTCAGGCCGTAGGTGGCGGGGTCGAGCTCGGGGTGATACTGCGGCGCGGTGCCCAGCGGGTCGAGGTCGGCGATCAGGTGGCCGCGCACGCGATAGGCGTTGATCAATTGGAGAACCGCGGCCTGCTTGGCGATCTCGTCCAGGCGCTTGTCGTCGCGGAAACCGGGGATCGCGGCGCCGCGGTCGCTCTGCCACTTCACCGGCTGGTAGGGCATGCCGAGTTCGAGGAACACCTCTTCATAGAAGGCGTCCTCGCCCTCGAGCAGTGCCTGCAGCTTGCCTAGGAAAGCGCCCGACTCCGCACCCTGGATGATGCGGTGATCGTAGGTGCAGGTCAGCGTCATGATCTTGGCGATGCCGAGCTGCGCGCGCAGGGCGTCGCTCGCACCTTGGAACTCCGGCGGGTAGTCGATGGAGCCGGTGGCAACGATCGCGCCCTGCCCGGGCATCAGCCGCGGGACGCTAGCGCCGGTGCCCACGGTGCCGGGATTGGTCAGTGAAATAGTGGTTCTCTGGAAGTCGTCCGGTCCGAGCTTGCCCGACCGCGCGCGCGCCACCAGGTCGTCGAACGAGGCCAGGAATTGTCCGAAGCCGAGGACGCCAGCATTCTTGATGTTCGGTACCATCAGGCCGCGATGGCCGTCCTTGCCGGCGACATCCACGGCGATGCCCAGGTTGATCTCGCGGCGGACGACGCGATGCGGCGCGCCATCGACCTCGGCGTACGCGTCGTTGATCCCCGGCAGAGTCTTCAAGGCGCGCACGATGGCCCACGCCGTGAGATGCGTGTAACTGACCTTCGACTTGCCGTGCAGCTCGCGCATCTGGTTCAGCAGGCGGCGGTTCTCGTCGATCACCTTCACCGCGATGGTGCGCTGCGAGGTGGCCGTCGGCAGGGCCAGGCTGAGGGTCATGTTTTCGGCGACGCGCAACGGCGCGCCCTTCAACGGCACGAGCTGATCGGAGGGGCTCAGGGCGAGGGCGAGCGCCTGAGGCGGCGCAGCGGGCGTGGAAGAAGGGAGTGCGGCCGGCGCTACCGGCGGGCGCACGGCGACGGCGGTTTCGAGCGCCGGCTGGCCGTTGTGCTCGTGCAGCGCCGAGTCGAAGACCTCACGCCAGCTCTGATCCACGGTGCCGCGGTCATGAACGTATTCTTGATACAGCTCATCTTCCAGCCAGCTATTCAGACCGGGGCGCTGCTCGGATGGGCTCGACATAGTGCGATCTGCTTGGCGAAACGGGATAAGTCCAGGATTGCCTATAGTGTAACGCGGAACCGGCGCTCCGCCGCCGCTTGCGGCTGCTCTTCTTAGTGAGACGGTTGGGCGGCGGTTTTCGATGCAAGCCGCGGCCATCGCGGCGTCGCGTCATCGTACAATTTCATCTGGGACCGGGGAGTGGGCGCGCGTCGAAGAAAAGCCCGGCCGACCGTCGTCCGAGCGCCGAGGAAGCATCGCCAAATCGTCGTTGGAACACCGCAGAATCAGCATGAAAATCCTCATCTTCTCCGACATCCACGGCGACGCTGCCGCGCTAAACCGGCTGCTGGCGAGCGAGGCGGATATGTACGTCGCCGCCGGGGATCTGACCACGTTCAACCGCGGGCTGGAGCGGCTGGCGCCGGTGCTCGCGCGGCGCGCGGACAGGATGTGGATTCTGCCGGGCAACCACGAGCACGCGCGCGACATCGAGGATTTTTGCGACCGCCACGGATTTCAGACGATGCACCGAAAGGCGCTGCATCTGAATGGCTTTCACATCGCCGGGCTGGGCCATTCGAATCCCACGCCGTTCCACACGCCGGGCGAAGATTCGGAAGCGACCATCGCCGAAAATCTCAGCGCGTTCGCCGGGTTGAAACCGCTGGTGCTGATCTGCCACTGCCCGCCGCTCGGCACCCCGCTGGACGAAGCCGCGCCGGGCCGCCATCTCGGTTCGAGCGCCGTGGCCGCATTCATCACCAAGGAGCAGCCGGAGTGGTTCGTGTGCGGGCACATTCACGAAGCCGCGGGGCGCGAGGCGCTGCTCGGCACAACGCGGGGCGTGAACGCCGGCAAGCAGGGCTATCTGCTGGAACTGCCGGCTTGAGCCAGGGCGACGCACTGGGAGGCTGGCCGGGGTTCGCTCCAACTCCCGCAGTCAACTACATCGCCATGCGCCGCAGCGCTTCGAAGCGCGGGTGGCCCTTGAGCGGCGCGAAGTTCGGATCAATCCCCAGCCAGGCCGGAGACAGGTAATACGGCGCCTTGAGGAGCTGCTCCAGACTGTCGAGGGCCTTCTCCTTCTCACCGAGGACCATATAGATGCGCACAAGTTGGTGCTGGTTGTACGCCCCCGAATAGGCATCGTGGGCGGCTGACCTCAGCGCCAAGCCGCGTTCACCCTCCTGGATCGCTTCCTCACGCCGCCCGAGATAGGCGAGTGCGAGGCCGCGCAGGATATGAGTCTGATCGTCGTCGGGCGTCGCCGCGAGGTCGGAGGTGAATGCGCGTTCCGCCTCATCGGCGGCCTTGCGCATTTCGGCGGTCTTGCCTTGCAGCGCATAGGTCTGGGCGAAGGCCAGAGAGCGGGCTCCCCGCGCTCCGCCGAAGGCCTCCAGCGGCAACTGGAGGAAGGCCTTGGTTTGCGCCTCGTCGAAGAGCCACATCAGGTCCCAGTAGAGACCGAACTCCGAGAGGAGCGCATCCGTGGAAACCTCGCCGGAATTCTTCTGCAGCAGGGCACGCGCGCCGGGGAGGTCGCCCTGGCCGAGAAGCGCGACGGCCTTGAATTCGATCATCGTAACGTTTTTGGGGGCAATCGCCAGGGCGTCATCGAACGCCGCGGCAGCCTGCGGGTAGCGCCGCTGCCAGAGCAGCATGGTTCCGAGCGCTTGGAGGGGCCGGACGGAGCGCGGGTCGAGGGAGCGGGCCTGCTGGGCGTGCGCGAGCGCCTCGTCCCAACGTCCAAGGCTCTGCTCGGAGACCGCTGCCAACCTCAACAGTTCCGCGTTGCTGCGATCAACAGCCAGCCCCTGGGTGCACTGCTCCAGCGCACGCCGGCTGTCCCGTCCGACGTTGTTGAAGTAGGAAGCCATCGCGACGCGCCCTTCCGGCAGGCCGGGCGAAAGCTGCAATGCGCGCTCCGCCGCTTCACGGGCGCCGCGCGCCAGCGCCGGATCCGGAACCAAGCTGCCGTACATGAAGGATCGCACCAAGGAAAGGCGCGCCCACGCCAGCGCGAACGAAGGATCGAGCTTCACGGCCTGCTCGTGCAGCGCGGCAACGTCCCGCGCGTTCTTCGGGTCACCCCCGCCGCCGAGCCACATCGCCTCGGCGCGAAGGTAGGCGTCGTATGCTGCCACGTTCTTCGTCGGCTGAACAGCCAGTTGCTGCTGCTCTTG
>JBEKHU010000234.1:0-5742 GCA_050012115.1 Bryobacteraceae bacterium
CGGCTTCCAGCACCGAATAGCCGAGGCCCTGCAGAATGGTCGCGCTCAGTTCCCGCACCTGCGGCTGATCCTCCACCAGCAGGATCGTATCGCGCCCTCTCGATGCATCCTTGACCGCCGCGGCCTCCGGTTCCGGTCCGCCTCCACCCGCTACGCGCGGCAGGAGAATCCGGAACGTGGCCCCCGCACCGGGCGCGCTCCGCACTTCGATCCAGCCGTTGCTCTGCCGGACAATGCCGTACACGGTCGACAGGCCGAGTCCCGTACCCACGGCCTGGGGCTTGGTGGTGAAAAATGGTTCGAAGACGTGGCGCAGGGTCTCGGCATCCATGCCCGCGCCGGTGTCGGAAACCGTCAGGCAGACGAAATCGCCGGGCCGCGCCCCGACGTTGCGCGCCGCGTGCTCCGCGTCGACCCGCACGGGGCGCGTCTCGATGGTCAGCCGCCCGCCCGCGCTCATCGCGTCCCGCGCATTGACGACCAGGTTCATCAGAATCTGTTGGATCTGCGTCGGATCGGCCAGGACCTCGCCCAAACCCGGAGTGAGCACGGTTTCAAACTCGATGTTTTCGCCGATCAGACGCTCCAGCATCCTCCGCGAGTCCATCACCTGGTGATTCAGGTTGACCTGCTTTGGCTCGACGACGCGTTTGCGGCTGAACGCGAGCAACTGGCGGACGAGTTCCGCCGCCTGTTGGCCCGCTTTCTGGATGCCGGCGACCTCCGCCCGGATCGGGTCGTCCGCCGGCAGCGAGGCGGCCAGCATCTCGCAGTAGCCGTTGATCACGGTCAGATGGTTGTTGAAGTCATGGGCGACGCCCCCGGCAAGGCGCCCCACGCTCTCCATCTTCTGCGCCTGGAGAAACTGCTGTTCAATCCTGGCGCGCTCTTCCTCGGCCTTCTTGCGCTGCGTAATGTCGAGGAAGAAGACGAGACGGGCCGGCTGCCCATCGATCTCGATCGGCACGGCGGAAGCCTCAACGTCGTACGCCGTCCCGTCCAACCGCACGAACCGCTGCTCGATGGCGAGGGCAGGCACGCCCGCGTTGTCCACCCCCCGCCGCCGGACTTCCTCGTGGTGGTCCGGGTGGATCAGACAGTAAATCGGCTGACCCACGACGTCGTCCAGCGAGGAGGCCCCACACATCCGCAGCCCGGCCGGGCTCACAT
Source organism: Bryobacteraceae bacterium (assembly GCA_050012115.1). Lineage (GTDB taxonomy): Bacteria > Acidobacteriota > Terriglobia > Bryobacterales > Bryobacteraceae > CAIVVT01. The sequence continues at coordinate 1,171 of JBEKHU010000234.1, forward strand.
AGACGATTCGCAGATTGCTGTGGACCAGGATGCCCACGGGCAGGCTCTCCACCAACTGCCGGTAGCGTTTCTCGCTGCTCCGTAGCGCCTCCTCGGCCTGCTTGCGCTTGCGTTCCTCCTCCAGCCGTCCCAACGCGTAGGAGATGTCGGCCCCCATCTCTTCGACCAGCGCGACCTCTTTCTCGTCGAATAAGTGCGGCTCGGCTTTGAAGATCGCCAGGACGCCGGCCGCGATCCCATGCCGGCTCAGCGGCACGCAGGCCGCCGAGCCCAGCCCGAACGAGCAGGCCCGCTCGTGCCACGGCGTGCGGTTGGGATCCGCGGCGATGTCGTCGACGATGCACACCCGGCCGGTGTGGAAGACCTTGGCGATCGGATTCTCGCCACGCTGGCAGGGGTCGGCGCTGAGTGAGATCGTACGAGCAACGTAGTCGGCACCTCCCGCCCAGGCCGCCGGGCGAAGGCAGGTCCCGGTCTCGTCCACCAGACCGATCACCACGTGCTTGAATCCGCCCGTCTCCGCGCCGATCTGGCAGACGCTGTCGAGGACCTCCTGCTCCGTGGCGGCCTTCGCAATCGCCTGATTGCTGCCGCTGAGCACGGCGTACAGGCGGTTGGCGTTTTCCAGTTGCTTTCGCGCCTGGTCGCGCTGGGTGGTGTCGCGCACTATCGCCTGGTAATAGGTCTTGCTTTCCACGACGATCGGGCGCACGTTGATCTCGACCGGAAAGACCGTCCCGTCTTTCCGCGCGTGTCGCGTCTCGAACAGCAATCCCGATTGTGTTCGGACCTGCCTCCAATCCTCTTCGAATTTCCCCTGCTCCTCCCCGCTGCGCAACGTGGAGGCATGCAGGCCCAGCATCTGTTCGCGGGACCGGCCGTACATCTCCAGCGCGCGGTCGTTGGTCTCCAGAATGAGACCCTGCTCGTCCAGGAGCAGGATGCCGTCATAGGCCGAGCGGCTGAGGTAATTGTAGTGGCTCGCGAGCACCTCTTTTTCCAACTCGGCCTTGTGCCGCGCCTCCAGGAATCGCAGCCGCTGCAGCCTCCACAACGACGTCACGCCCAGGCCGGCCGCCGCGATCAGCAGCACCACGACGATCACAATCGGAATGCCGCGCCGGCGGATCGGCCCTTCGATCCGCTCCAAAGGAACCCCGGAAACGAGCAGCCACTCCGACCCAGGCAAGGCTCGAACGGCGGCCAGAGCCGGCTGCCCTTGCTGGTTCTGTCCCTGCACCAGTCCTCGTGCTCCGAGGACGGCTTTCACCGCTATGGACTCACTCCGGCCGAGCGGAACGCGCGCCAGGCGGCGGGCGCCTTCCTTTTCTTCGAGTTTGTTCAGGTAGAGTGCTTCGTCTCCTTCGCGGCGAACCAGCACCGTCTCCCCGCTGCGGACCGGCCCGTGCGCCCGGTCCAGCATGGGGAAAACGTACTGGTCGGGATCGATCCCCAGGGACAGAACGCCGAATGGCTCTTCGTTCGCCGCGAGCCGCAGCGGGATGTTCAGTCCCAGGTGAAACTTGCCGCTGTGGCTGTCCACGTGCAGATCGCGCAGTACGCCGATCCGCGCCTTCAGGGCTTGCTGCACCACTTCCCGGAAATGCGCGGGATCGCCGTACGCACTGCCGGTCTGCACGACCCGCTTCGCGTCGCGGTCGAACACGAACGCGTTTGCATAGTGGGCGTTATTACACAGCGCCTCCATCCACCGCACAACATCCTGCTTCATCCGGGGCGAGGCCTGGCCAGTGACGACTGCGTGCAGCGCGGCCAGGATCGGCGCGTCGGCGTCCACCATTCTCGCGTCCGCAAAGCGCTCGGCCGCCCAGACCTGTAGCTCGTGCAGCTTCAGGTCCGCCCCGCTGAGAAGCTGGCCGCGAACCTCCTGCTCCGCCGCCTCCCGCAATTGCAGGTAGGCGTAAAAGCCCGCCGCGCCGACGGCTACGGCCATGGCCAGGAAGATCACCACCAGCCATCGGGAGGTGCGCTTGTAATACAAGTCCGAGGGCATAGCCTGCTCCAGGCGGCCGAGTTTCATTGCTCCGGGCTAATTGCAGCCGGCCCCAGACCGGCCGCCTCAGTCCCCGTTCACCAGCGTCGCATCGTCAATGCGAGTATACATGGGCGCATTTCGGAATGAGCGTTCAAGCGAGCCGGGGGTCGAGATAGCGCAGAATCTTATCCACGCTCTCGGCCAGGCTCTCGCGATCGGTGCGGCACTCCACCTCGGGATTCTGCGGCGGCTCGTACGGATCGTCGATCCCCGTGAAGCCCGGCAACTGCCCGTTGCGCGCCTTGCGGTAAAGCCCCTTGACGTCCCTCTGCTCGCACACTTCCAACGGCGCGTTCACGTAAATCTCGACGAACTCTCCGATCATCGCGCGCACTTCTTCTCGAATCGCCCGGTACGGCGAGATGGCCGAAACCAGCACCACGACGCCGTTGCGCGTGAGCAGGTCGGCGACGAATCCGATGCGCCGGATGTTCTCGTCGCGGTCCTGCTTGGTGAAGCCCAGGTCCTTGCACAGATTGCGCCGCACCGTGTCGCCATCCAGCAGTTCCACCCTGTGGCCCATGGCCCACAGCCGCTCGTACAGCGCCTGGCTCAGCGTGGACTTCCCCGAGGAGCTGAGGCCCGTAAACCACACCGTCAACCCTTTATGCCCGCTGGGTGAGACCGCCGGCGTCCGCTGCTCGCCGCCCTCGGCCTCTTCGATCATCCCCGCGCCGAGGGTCAGGTTGGTCACCGGGTCGATGACAATGAAGCTGCCGGTGGCTCGATTCTGCGCATAGGAATCGCAATAGATGGGCCGGTGCGTCTCCAGCTCCACGCGCCCGATTTCGTTCAGCCGCAACTGCTCGGCCGGCTGTTCCCCGAACGTCTCGATGTCCAGCCGGGACAGCACCCGCAGCACCTCCGCGCAGACGATCTGTGTCGTGTGCTTGATCAGGTACGGGGTCTGCAGCGACAGCGGCTTGTCGGCCATCCACACCACGCGCGCCTGGATCCGCCGGCCCACTTCGGGCGGATGCGTCGGATCCGCCAGCATGTCTCCGCGACTGACATCCACGTGGTCGTCCAGCACCAGGGACACCGACATCGGCGCGAAGGCGCGCTCCAGGTCACCATCCCGCGCGGGAATCGAATGCACGCGCACGATCTGCTTCGACGGCAGCACCATCACCGCGTCCCCCGCCCGGACCTGCCCGCGCGCCACCTGGCCCGCATAGGACCGGAAGTCGCTGCCGTGCCGCAGCACGGACTGTACCGGAAAGCGGAACGGCCCGTCGGCCACTTCGCTCCTCAGAGGGACCGTCTCGAGGTACTCGAGCAGGCTGGGCCCGTCGTACCACGGGGTATTGGCGCTCGGCTCCACGACGTTGTCTCCGGCCAGGGCGCACACCGGAATGAAATCGACCTGGCACTCGCCCAGGCGCTCCGCGAAGTCGCGGAAGGTCCGGTTGATGGCCTCGAACACATCCTGCCGGAAGCCCGTCAGGTCCATTTTGTTCACCGCCAGCACAATCCTGCGAATGCCCAGCAGGTGCGCAATGGCCGCGTGCCGCCGCGTCTGAGCGAGCACCCCCTTGCGCGCGTCGATCAGGATCACCGCCAGTTGCGCCGTCGACGCGCCCGTGGCCATGTTGCGCGTGTACTGCTCGTGGCCCGGCGTGTCGGCGATGATGAAGCGCCTCCGGGGCGTCGAAAAATGGCGGTAGGCGACGTCGATCGTGATGCCCTGCTCGCGTTCCGCGCGCAGGCCGTCGGTGAGGAAGGCCAGCTCGAAGCCGTCCCGCGACACCCGCCGCACCGATTCCAGTTGGTCCTCGTACAACGTCTTCGTGTCGTGCAACAGCCGCCCGATCAGCGTCGACTTGCCGTCGTCCACGCTCCCCGCCGTGGTGAAGCGCAACAGCTCCGGAATTCTCTCCTGCGGCTCCATCGTCAGAAGTATCCTTCCCGCTTCTTCAACTCCATGGAGCCTTCCTGGTCGTGGTCGATGGCCCGGTTTTCGCGCTCGGAGCGCCTCGCCGCGCGCAGTTCCTCGATGATCTCCGGCACGCTCGCCGCCGTCGAACGGATCGCGCCCGTGCAGTAGGTGCAGCCGAGCGACCGCATGCGGCACATCACCTTCTGCGGACGCTCTCCAGGCAGCAGCGGGAGGTCATGCTCCGTCAGAATCAACGCTCCGTCGCGCACCACGACCTCGCGCTCCCTGGCGAAATACAGCGGCACAACGGGAATCCGCTCGAGCTCGATGTAGCGCCACACGTCCAGCTCGGTCCAGTTCGACAGCGGGAACACGCGGATGCTCTCGCCCTTGTCGATCCGCCCGTTGTACAGGTTCCACAGCTCCGGCCGCTGGTTCTTCGGGTCCCACTGTCCCAGCGCGTCGCGGAACGAATAGATGCGCTCTTTGGCCCGCGACTTCTCCTCTTCGCGTCGCGCTCCGCCCAGCGCCGCGTCGAACCCGCCCTCGCGCAGCGCATCGAGCAGCGCCCGCGTCTTCAGGGCCGCGCAGCACTTCTGCGTCCCCAGCCGGAACGGGTTGGTGTCCTCCGCCAGCG
>JBEKHU010000235.1:0-5725 GCA_050012115.1 Bryobacteraceae bacterium
GACGGCAAACCGCCGGTGGGTGAAATACGAAATCGAGCAGTCATTGGAGCGCAAGAACGGGCTATTGGGTATTTACATCCATCACCTGAAAGACCCCAACAATCCTCCTGGCTCTCGTGGCGCCAAACCGGCGGTACCACAAGGCGTGGAGTTTCCCGCTTACGACTGGGATAGGGACCTGGATCGCTTTCGGGAAGAGATAGAGGCCGCGGGCAAGCGGGCGGACGCGTGGCGAGCGGCGAGATAGCGCCCACCATAGTCCATTCGTCTCGGTTCGGAGTATCCTGCCCATTCCACGCTCGCCTGCGTGAAGTTGTATTTCCTCACGACGTTTGCCCGGAATCCGATGACGTCTTGAGAATGGAAAGCAAAACAGACTCTTCTGGCTATGATCACCTTTCGCAGCACATCACGTGTCGATGCCGGCTGGCGGCTGGTGGAGCAGACGCCGGAATAATGACACGTAGCGACGATCATTCATCAATTCAAGGCGGTCGGGACTGTGTTTTTCAAAAAGAACCCGTGCCACAGCTCCGGTAGAGGCGATAGGGTCAACCGGTTTGCTGGGATGGAATCGCCGGAAGATGTCGTACTCAATCTCTACGCCTTGCATGCCGCCAAGGAATACCGCTGCGTCAAAGTTGTGAGAACTGATCATGACCTCGCGCATTTTGGTCAAACTCGCTTCAAGATCACCATCCACAGCATCAATGAAACGAACTTCCTCGAATTCGGGCACTTCGGGACGCGACTGGGTCTTGAAGAAGCGGCTCTGATACAGGATGACGTGCTTTAGCATGTGCTGTGTCATTCGACCAACGAGTAGATGGATCAGTGGGGTTATTGCAGGATGACCACCAAACACAATCTGGCCGCTCGGCATAACGGCACTGACCAGCGCGCCGATACTATCGAGGATGGCTACAACGTCCGCTGTCTCGGGGTACTCTGGATGGCGAAGCGGCAGGGGGATGCTTGCCGACAGGAAAATGCAGGGCATCAGCGCAGGCCTCCCAACCAAGATTGCGCCTGCGCTACCTGCGGACTCTTGACTGCCACCTGCTGGCGATCAAGCCATGCAATGTGATTCATCCATTTGTCGCGGGTGCCGCGCTCATCGTAGAGGAAGATTATGTCGCTCTGCCGCTTCGGATGGCGGCTGATCTCGCCCTCGATCTCTTGATAACGGATGACGCCAAAACAGACACCAACGGTCGGTGCTTTTGGATCACACCTGGCAACCGTTTTGTCATCGAAGAACGCAAGGAGGCCAAGGGGGATGCCAAGGTCGTCGAAGTCGCGGCGTATGGCATTGCGTAGCGTCTCCGCGTGGGATTCGGCCCCGTCAGGGAGGAGCGCGATTTCACACGAACTCATCGGTCCTCCAGCATTTTGGGTAAATCAGCGAAGATCCCCTCGTTGGTCTATGGCGCGATCCCATTGTACGTGCAACCGGGGAACTGCGTGAGCTTCGGGGCAGCCGCATAATCCGGAAACTCCGCGACAGGCCACTTGTAGCGGCGTTGCCTTTGCGCCGCGGCCAGCCGGAACGGCGTTCCCGCGGGTGGGTCGTGGTTTGAAAAGCCCAAGCCATTTCCCAGATGTATCTTCGCGCTGGGTAGCGCCGCGGCGGTTTGGGCGTTGGTCCTCCAAGTGTCCTCAAGGTCTTTGGTAAACGCCTGGCGACAAGGCAGGATCTATCTCCCAGAACGCCGTTTATCTCCCACACGATACTCATTGTGGGAGGAGAGGGCTGTTTTCGCCACGGGCAGGCCAGCGGCGCGTGAAAGCCGGGCCGTTGTGGTGGAAACAGCCCGACGACACAGAACCGGGTTGCCGCCGGTCCGGAGGGGTTGCATTTGGATTGCTTGACTCGCCTATCGAACGGAGGTCTAATCGAGGACGCTGCTGCCGCTGTTGGCAGTCGCAGGTGGTTTATCGAGGCCGGAAACCGTTGGCAATCGCGAGTCAAACCTCGAAAGGAGGGCCGTATGATCGGAGCACTTGTGGCCAGGAAAGCGCTGGCGGGCGCTTTCGATGCATTGAACCGGCATGATCTACCGAAGTTTATGTCGGCCTGGCGGGACGACGGGGTGTTTATCTATCCCGGCGAAATACCTGAGAGCGGGACCTTCCAGGGCAAGAGCGCCGTCGAAGGCTGGTTCCGCCATTTCTTCGAGCAGTTCCCAGGAATCAGATTCGATATTCAAGACCTGTGCGTGCGGAACATTTTCGACCTTTCCGGCACCAACGTGGTCGCAGTGCACTGGAATGTCGGGCTGACCAACCGAGAGGGACGCGTAGGCCAAAACAGCGGCGTAACGGTCGTGAGTATCAAACGCGGCAAGGCCTTCCTGGTGAAGGACTTCATGTTTGATCTTGGCGACAACTTCAGGCGCAATTGGAGTGTGCCGCAATGAACGCCGCCGCCTAACAAGCGGTTGCAGCGGACTCGCTCGTCCGTCAAGGGAACTCAGGCGCTTACCTTGGCGGCGACGGCCGGTTCCCAATGATACGCTGCCTGGCGCGCTTCGACCATGCCCAGCACGCCCGGCAGGTGAGTGCCGGCGAAAAGACACCGGTCGGCGGCAGCCCGATCGAGCAACTCCTTGCGCGTGCGTACCGTTTCGGCGGGAGCCAGATCGAAGGCGCAGAGCCAATCCGGATGCTGGAACTGGGCCGGGTGGACGAGCGCGTCGCCGACGTAGAGCAGCTGCTGGCGGCCCGAGGAAACGAGCACGGCGGCATGGCCGGGAGTGTGGCCCGGCGCGGGAAAGACGAGTATGCCGGCCGCGATTTCCGTCGGGCGATCGAGCAGGCGCAGGCGGTCCGTCACAGGCACCACGTGATCGCGAACGTAGGCCGCCATCACGGCCTCCAAATGCCCGAGGCCGTAAACCCCGAGGCCGTACATCTCGGCGGCCTCGAGCCGGGCCTGAGTCACGGCCGACGTCCAGAACTCGAACTCCGGGCGCAGCATGAACACGGTCGCATTGGGAAACAGCCGCAATGAGCCGACATGGTCCGGATGGGCGTGGGAGATGATCACGGCATGGATATCTTCCGGCAGGAAGCCCGCCGCGGCCAGGCTTGCGGGCAGCTTGCCGGTGTTGGGGCCGAGCGGGCCCGCGCCGGTATCGATCAGGACGCGCGTCGATCCGGTGTCGACGAGCATGCCCGCATAGGGCACAATCATCTCCGCGGGCGGTTGACCTTCCGGCGGAAGGCAAGTCACTCCGGGGTAGGTCAGATCGCCGTCGGCCAGAGTCCAGCAGTCGTAATCGCCGATACGGAATTTCTCCGCGCCATTCATGAGCCCCTCCCCGCCGTGGCGGCATAGTCCCGGATGGTCGTGAGCGGCCGCGGCAACAGATCGAGCGTCGCGCGCATGTCCATCGGGCAGCCATGCGCGTATTCGAGCGTCAGCGCGGCAAAGCTGCGGCTGAGCGGGTCCGCGGCCTCCGCATATTGTTTCTCCAGCGCGGCTAGCGGAACGTGTTCCACGGTGAAGGTCCGGCCGGTCATTTCCTCAAAGATCCGCACCACGTGGAGTGGCGTGAGATTCTCGGGCCCGGCGGCCAGCAAGACGCGGTTGCGCGCCGCGGCTACGCCGAGCGCATCCACCGCCAGACCCGCCACGTCGCGGTAAGAGACCCAGGCCAGCGGCTGCTCGCCGCTGCCGTACACCGTCGCGCGGGCGTTGGGGTAGTCAAAGCCGAGCGTTGGACTCAGCCAGACCTCCATGAAGTAGTTCCCCTGCAGAATCGTGTACTCAATTCCGCTGCGGACCAACGCGGCTTCGACGTCGCGCTTGGCCTGGAAGAGCGGGCAATCGTAGTGCAGGTCGGGCGGAATCGATACGTGCACGAAGTGCGGGACCGCGGCGCGTTTCGCCGCATCGATCAGGTTCAGGTGGCCCTGCCGATCCACGGTCTCGATGGAGTCGCCTTCCTGGCGGGAGAAGGTGGATGATGCGGTGGTGATGACCGCCGAGACGCCCTCGCAGGCCTGTAAGAGGGATGACGGGCTCTTCAGATCCCCGATCATCGTGGCGGCACCCGTCGATTGGACCGCCCCGACTCGATCGGGGGCTGAATTAGCGCGCACGAGCGCCCGAACGGAATGGCCAGCGCCGCGCAAGCGCCGGCAGATTTCGCTTCCCAGGAGCCCGGTGGCCCCGACTACCAGGATCATATCGACCTCCCGTTCCAGCATGCTCTCGATGTGAATCTCAGACAAGCGGGATGCGCAGCCCGGCCGAGCAGGAAAACCGCCCCGCGGAGGGCCTGGAGGGGCGGTGCTCCGTTCACCGGGGAGCTCCCGGCATGAACTACCTTCGTGCCGAGGGCGCCCCGATGGCGGCACTGCGCTGCCCGACGCACGCATGTCAGCCGGACAGCCGTGACCGAGAGCGGTTGCGGACCGTCGCAGGCCGCTCTTCCATATGGGGATCGCTTCCGGGCGGCGCTCCTCGGCGTGTCAGAAGCACGCCGGCATGCAGATGGCGTACCTCACCGCCTGTCGCCGGGGAACCAATCGCGACCCGTCTCTTACTTGTCGTTCTCGTTCTTCTCGCCGATTGCGATGCAGGTGCCGGTCTCATCATCTCCGGTAGAGCTACCTTTGACAAGCCCAACCTCGATGCAGGTCATTCCATGTGGCATCAGGTCTTTGAAGTTGTACGTTTTCCCGTTCAATTTGAAAGGTTTGCTCGACAGCAGTATCGAGGATAGGACGGCGTTGCCTGAGTTTCCGCCATCGATGCTGTGGAAGACTGTGGCTCTCCTGGAAAACTGGGCCACGGGTGTCCCCCAGGTGCTCTGATCAGTCAGGTCCGACCAGTTACGGTTCTGGGGATCGGGTCTGAAATAGATTGTGGCGGGTGCGGTGGGAACCAGAAACTCATAAAGATTTCCCGGGATGTGCCCCGGAATCAGGAACGGAGGTATCGGCACCAGGGTGTAGTCCGATATCCAGACGAGGTAAGCGTGTTCCTTGTCGACCTGCGGGACACCACCCGACGGGGCGAACAAGGACTCCATGTCGAGATCTCCCAGGATCACGGGGTAGAACAGGCAGATGTTGGTGGTCGGGGTATACACCGACCCACCCGAGAAAGCCATAACGACTCGGGAACCGTTCCAGGGGTCGGCCGCCTGCATGGAGGCGAATGATCCCAGCAGCAGGATTCCCAGAACTACGATAGTTGCGAGCTTCATACAATCTCCTTTTGGTCTAGAGTTGGTACTGATCAGGTCGCGCTTCTCCGGAGCGGAATGCCTGCGCGGCGAAGATGCCGTTGCCGCCCATCCAAGCGTGTTTGAACGCATGGAAAATTCTTCAAATCAAGAGTGCTCCCGGCGTTAGCCGGAAGATAGGTTATCCGCAGTTAACAGACTGTTAACGCGCATTGCTCAGAGTGAGGAAGCGCGCGTTTGCTATGGGGCGCTGCAGAACGCAGACCACCCTCCCACACGCGGATCGCTTCCAAGCCGCGCTCCTCGGCGCTTCGGAGTCGCGCCGGACCTCAGCCGGGGTGCTCAAGCCGGACGACGCCCAGTGTCGCCTTGGACGATGAAGCCGCACGATGCGGGCTTTAATGGTCGGCCGGCAGCCGCAAGCCCGGATTTCCGACATCGACAGACACGGCGCCTGGCTGCCATATATTCATCACATAGATCATCTTCTTGGTCTGAGGTGTAGTCCCGAAGACCAGTCCGTGCGG
>JBEKHU010000236.1:0-5702 GCA_050012115.1 Bryobacteraceae bacterium
TGGTATAGGGTCGGGGCAATGGATGCCCGTCGGGAAGGAAGAGGCCGAAAATCGGCTGGTCTTCCGGAAGCCGTTTGGCAAGGAAATGGAATGTAGGGTCGGCTTTAACCCAGAAGAGAGGAGTACCGGTGCCAGCGTGGCGGACAGTGACGATGCGGGGGGCCGCGTCGATAACATCCTTGCCGGCGACGACAGCGGCGAGGCTTTCGACGTTCGGGCGTTCGAACAGAACGGGGAGCGGGATTCGGCAGGCGAACTCCTGATGGATCCGCGCCAGGAGCGTGGCGCAGAGGAGAGAGTGGGCGCCGAGCTCGAAGAGATCGGCGTCGACACTGACGGCATCGCAACGGAGCAGTTCCGCGCAGATGGCGGCCAGACGCGCCTCCACGGGATTGGAGGGTGCACGGAAGACGGTCGGCGCAGCGCCGTCCAGGGGGCGGGCAGCGAGCGACTTGTGGTCGAGCTTCCGGTTGGAGGTTTGGGGGAACTCCGACACTTCGATGAAGTGTGCGGGGATCATATAACCGGGCAGGCTGCGCCGGAGGAAGTCGCGGAGACTGGTGGCTGCGGGAGCCGGGCCGCGCGGGATGAAATAGCAGACAAGGCGCTGGTCGCCGGTGGCAGGGGAGTGGACCACCGCGGCGGCGGCAGTAATGGAGGAGTGGCGGGCGAGGGCGGTCTCGATCTCTTCGAGTTCGATGCGGAAGCCGCGGATTTTCACCTGGTTGTCGGCGCGGCCACGAAAGTCGATGGAGCCGCCGGGCAGGAACCGGGCGATGTCGCCCGTGCGGTACATGCGGCTGCCGGGAGGGCCGAAGGGGTTGGGCACAAACCGCTCGGCGGTGAGCTCCGGGCGGTTGAGGTAGCCCAGGGCAAGTCCGTCGCCCGCGATGTAGAGGTCTCCCGGGATGCCGGTGGGTTGCGGTTCGAGGCGCCGGTCGAGAATGTAGACCTGCGTGTTCGCGATCGGGCGTCCAATGGTGATCGACTGGGGGTCGGGCGGGATTTCGGCACATGTAGACCAGACGGTGGTCTCGGTGGGACCGTACATGTTCCAGAGGCGGGCGACGCGGGGGCGGATCCGGCGGGCGAGTTCGAGGCGCAGTTCTTCGCCGGTTGAGATGGCGTTGAGGCGGGGCGAGCCGCTCCAACCGGTGGCCAGGAGGAGTTGCCAGCCCGAGGGGGTGGCCTGCCAGTAAGTGGCGCCGGAGGATTCGAGGAGGGCGGCGAGCGCGGGGCCATCGCTGGCAACGGCTTCGGGTGCGATCTCGACGGTTCCGCCGGCGAGGATTGGGACGAAGAGTTCGGTGCCCGCGATGTCAAAGGAGATGGTGGTTGTGGCGAGCCAGCAATCGGCGGCGGTGAAGCCGATGATGCGGGTCGTGGAGTCAAGGACATTGGAGAGGGCGCGATGGGGGATGACCGTGCCCTTGGGGATGCCGGTGGAACCGGAGGTGTAGAGGACGTAAGCGGGGGCGGCGGCAGTGGCGGCCGGAGGCGGGTTGTGTTCCTCGGGTGAGGAGATTGCGGCAACGCTGTCGATCAGAAGTTGCATGCGGCTGTAGCGGCGCATGAACTCAAGACGTTCGGCGGGGTACGAGGGGTCGAGGGGAAGGTAGGCGGCGCCCGCCTTGAGCACGCCGATGATTGCAGCGAGGAGGTCGAGACCGCGTTCGAGCGAGACACCGACGGAGGCACCGGGGCCGATGCCGCGGGCACGGAGTCCGTGGGCAACGCGGTTTGCGGCGCGGTTGAGTTCGGCGTAGGTCCACTGCTTGCCGGCGGAGCGCACGGAGATGCGATCCGGGTTGTGGGCGGCGACGGCTTCGAAGAGTTGCGGGAGGCACTCCGTGGGAATGGGTTCGGGGGCCGAGTTGGGGGCGGTGAGGAGATGGGTGCGTTCGGCTGCGTCGAGAAGGTTCAAATGGGAGACCGGGCAGGCCGCATCGCGGCAAACGGCCTGGATCAGGTTGCGGAAATGCTGAAGGATGCGGGCGGCGGTCTCGCGGAGAAAGAGATCGCGATTGTAGGTGAGCTTGAGGGGTAGTCCTTCTGGCGTTTCCGTGGCTTCGAGTTCGAAGTCGAAGGAGACGGCGCGCCGCACGAGATCGTTTTCCTCGATGCTGAGGCCGGCAGCTTCAGCGGATCGCGAAGGGAAGTTGCGGAGTTGGAAGAGCACCTGATAGAGGGGTGAGTAGGCTGTGCTGCGGGGCGGGGCAAGGGCTTCGACGAGGACGGCGAACGGGACCTGGCGGTTGTCAAAGGCGTCAAGTGTGGACTGCCGGACACGGTCCAGGAGCGTGTCGAAAGAGGGATCGCCGGAGAGATCGTTACGGAGGGCGAGGGTGTTGATGAAGATGCCGATGAGGCCTTCGGTTTCGATCGGTTCGCGGTTGGCGATGGGGGAGCCGACGACGATGTCTGTTACGCCCGAATAGCGGCTGAGGAGAACGTTGAGCACGGCGAGGAGGCCCATGTAGAGGGTGGTTTGGTGCCGGCGGCAGAGTTCATTGAACCGGGCAAGAAGAGGAGCTGGAATGGCGAGGTCGAGGGAGTCGCCGTTGAAGGTCTGGTGGGCGGGTCGAGGGTGGTCGACGGGGATGTCCAGCAGCGCCGGCGCGCCGCGCATGGCCTGTTTCCAATAGGCGATTTGGGCCGGAAAGACGGCGTGGGCGAGGCAGGTGCGTTCCCATGTGGCGTAATCGGCGTACTGAATGGGAAGGGGCGGAAGGGTGAGCGGGACGGAAGCGGCGTACTGCGAGTAGTAAGCGGCGAGGTCGGCCACGAAAATGCTCTTGGACCAGCCATCGGTCGCGACGTGCTGCGTGACAAGAATGAGGTAGGTTTCGGAGGCCGAGGCGGGGACGAGGACGACGCGGAACGGAAGGTCGCGCGCGAGGTCGAAGGGACGAGCGCGCTCTGCGAGGGCGATGGCCCGAACATGTTCGAGAGCAACGGTGGGGGCGGGTTCGGTGCGGAGCGGAAGAGGGGGATCGTCGAGGATGATCTGGAGGACCCGGGCGTCATGCAGCTGATAGATCGTGCGGAGGATCTCGTGCCGCCGCATGACGGCGCGGAGACTTTCGGCGAGGGCGGTTGGATAGATCTCGCCGGTCAGGCGGAGGGCGAGAGTGGAGGTGTAGGGTTGGGTGTCAGGCTCGTACTGGAGGAGGAACCACATGCGCTCCTGGGCGTAGGAGGCGGGTAGCGCGAGGGAGCGGTCGGCGCGGGTGATGGGCCGAAGCGCTGGAAGGCCCTCGGAAGCATCGCAGTATTCAGCGAAGCGGGTGAGCACGGGGTGGTTGAATAGGGAGAGCAGGGGGAAGCGTTTGCCGACGGCGGCGCCGAGGCGGGCAATGACGACGGCGGCGAGGAGGGAATCGCCTCCACAGGCGAAGAAGTGATCGTCTTCCCCGACGTTGGCAATGCGAAGTACGTCCTGCCAGACGGCGGCGATGGTGGCAGCGGTCGGGGTCCGGGGGGCGACGTAGGCGGCGCGTCCCACGCGGCGGGCCTCAGCTTTGACGCCGAGTTTTTCCGCGAGGCCGATCCGCTGGGGCTTGCCGGTGGGGCCTTTGGGGATCTGGTCAAGGAAGACGATGCGGCGGGGGACTTTGAAGTCCACAAGGCTTCCGGCGGAGAAATCGCGGAGTTCGGCTTCAGTGAGCCCTGCGCCGGCGCGGAGGACGACGGCGGCGGCGACGTCTTCCCCGAGGAGGGGGTCCGGCATGGCGAATGCCAAGGCTTGAGCAACGGCGGGGTGGCGCAGTAGGGCCTCATCGACTTCGCGGGGGGCGATCTTCTCGCCGCCGCGATTGATTGTTTCCTTGATGCGGGCGCTGAGGGTGAGATAGCCCTCGGCGTCGAGCGAGCCTAAGTCGCCGGTGCGGAACCATCCGTCGTGGAAGCCCTCGGCGTTGGCTTTGGGGTTGTTCTCGTAACCGGTGGTGACGTTGTCGCCGCGGATGACGATTTCGCCCAAGGGCGTAGGACCAGTGAAGTGGAAGGCGCCGGAATCGTCCAGGATGGCGATCTCGGGACCGGCGGCGAGTCCGACGCATCCAGGCTTGCGGGTGGCGGGCGGAAGAGGATTGCTGGCCATCTGGTGGGTGGCTTCCGTCATTCCGTAAGCTTCGATGACCGGCGTGTTGAAGACGGCCTCGAGTTCAAGCATCACCGTAGGAGGCAGGGGCGCGGAGCTGGAGCGAAGGAAGCGGAGAGGGCGGCGGGCGATGATGTCGCGGTGTTCGGGGGCGCGGGCGAGGACTCCCTGATGGATGGTGGGAACAGCCGTGTACCAAGTGGGAGAGAAGGCGTCGATCCAAGGGAAGAATTCGGGGGCGAGAAACCCGGGCGTGCAGATGACGCTGCCACCGGCGGCGAGAGAAGAGAGCAGTGCTGCGATGAGGCCGTGGACGTGGAACAGCGGCATGACATTGAGGCAGCGGTCGGCCGCGGTCAGCGCGAGCGATGCCGCGATGTGGCGCGCCGAGGCGGCGAGGTTGGCCTGCGTCAGCGGCACAAGCTTGGGGCGGGCCGTGGTTCCGGAGGTGTGGAGCAGCAGCGCGACATCCGCCGGCCCCGGCGAGAGCGCCCGCTCCGGTCCGATCCGCGGGGCGCCCTCCAGCTCGAGGCTTTCCGTCAGCTCCAACACAGGAATCTTCAGGGCGGCGGCGGCCGCACGCACGGCGGAGTCGAGGCCGGCTTCGACGACCACCGCCTGCGGACGAAGATCGTCCAGGTAAAGTTCGAACTCGCTTTGGCGACAGGCGGGATTGAGCGGCGCGCACGCGGCATGCGCCGCGATGCCCAGGAAGCAGACCGCCATGCGGGGACCGTTCGAACACACCAGAGCGAAGCGGGAGCCTTCGGAAGCCTCGAGCCGGGCCAGCGCCGCCCCGATTCGCGTCACCGCCGAGTCGAGGCCGCGATAGTCGATGACCGCGTGGCCGGGCGCGAGAATTGCGGGCGCTTCCGGGCATCGCAGCGACTGATCGCGAATGATGTGCCGAATCACGGGAACTTACACCTGGATCCAATTCGACTCGGAAACCGCCGTTGATTGCGCGATGCCTCCCCCATCTATGAACAGCCGGAACCACAGCTCGACCGAAAGCCAGCGGAAGATCGAGGTTTCGACGCCGGCCTGGCCACGCGCCTGCTTGTCGAGCAGCTTCTCAATTCTTTGCGTGTCGAAGATGCCGCGCTCGCGGCATCGTTTCGAAAGCAGCACGGGACGCACGCCACTATCCATGCACCCGGCGATCCAGCGGCCGACTGGGGTGGCGAACCCGATCTTATCATTGCGGCGGAGGATCTGTTCCGGCACGATGCCGGCCATCGCCTCACGCAAGATTCCCTTGGAGATGGGCCCACGGAGTTTGTACTGTGCCGGCAGGCGGAACACGAACTCAACCAGGCGGTGGTCCAGGAACGGAACGCGCGATTCAATCGATGACGCCATGCTGAGCGCGTCGCCGAACTTCAGCAGCCTTGGAAGGATCGCGGTCTCGTGATCGAAATGCAGCACCGCATTTAGACGATCCTCAAACACCGCGGCGGGCGCTTCCAGACGGCCCGGATTCCGTTGCATGAAGTCGCGCGTGTAAACGCGGCTGCCGGCCCACAGGTTGCGAATCGCGCGACGAGGAAGCCACTGCGGCGCGATCTGGCGGACCAACCCCTCATACGCGTGCAAACCG
>JBEKHU010000237.1:0-5686 GCA_050012115.1 Bryobacteraceae bacterium
CTTCCTCTGCGCCGTGTGGACAGAGCCGTCTGTCACCCGTGTTTTCGCGCCGCGTTGTAAACGCCGGCTCCTGCCTGCGAGAAATGAGCTACGCCAGCGTCTTTGAAAGCCGGTCGAGGAAGATCCCCACGTCCGTCACCACGCCCAGCGCCTGCCCGCTGCCGCGGTCGCTGAGCTTGGTGGCAACGGCCGGGTTGATGTCCACGCACACCGTCTTCACCCAGCCCGGCAGCATGTTGCCCGCGGCGATCGAGTGCAGCATCGAGCCCAGGCACAGCACCAGGCCCGCCCCGCGCAGGTGTTCGGCGTAGGCGTCCTGGGCCGCGTTCATGTCGGTGATCGTCTCGGGCAGCGGCCCGTCGTCGCGCAGGCTGCCGGCCAGCACGAACGGCACGTCGTGCGTGACGCATTCGAACAGGATGCCCTTCGTCAGCCGCCCCTGCCGCACCGCCGCGGCGATCGAGCCGGCATGATAGATCGCGTTGATCGCCCGCATGTGGTTGCGGTGCCCGTGCTCGGCCTGCCGGCCGTCGCTCAGCCGCACCCCGAGCGAGGTGCCGAGGATCGCCGCCTCGGTGTCGTGCACGCCCAGCGCGTTGCCCGCCAGCAGTGCTCCGACCCAGCCCTCGCGGATCAGCGCCGCCAGCGCCGTGTTGCCGCCGGTATGGACCACCACCGGGCCGGCCACGACGACGATCGGCTGCCGCGCCTCGCGGCACTGGCGCATCAGCGCCGCCGTCTGCCGCACGGCCGTCTCGACCTGCCGTTCCGACGAGATTCCGTTGGACATGAACGCGAACGCCAGCCGGTCGCGTTCCTTCGACTCCGGCACCACGCGGATGCCCTTCATCCCCGCCACCACCTGGTCGCCCGCGCGGATGTCGCGCAGCCGCCGGCAGATCGGCGAGCCGTCCTCCCACGCGATCAGCGCATCCATGCGTTGCCGGCGCACCAGGTGCCACGCGCCGTCGCGGCGCACCAGCGTACGGTGGTTGGTCGTCGAGTAGAAATCCTCCGGCGCGCAGCGGTCGCGCTCCACGCTCCGGAACTGCGCATCCAGACCCTCCGCCGGCGCGCACCCCAGCTCCAGCAGCCGCGACAGCAATTGGTCCATCTCCTCGGCCGTGGCGGCTTCGACCCGCAGGCGCAGCCGCGACGGCTCGGCGTTGGTGCGGCCGATCGAGAAGTGCTCCACGTTGAAGCGGCCGTTGAACTCGATCACCGTGTCGAAGATCTGCTCCATGATGTGCGAATCGATCAGGTGGCCTTCGGCTTCGACGACTTCCTGGAACGGGGGCTGGAGGGGCTGCATGATTTCTCGGGGCAACGGCAGTCTGGACGCGGGCCGCGCTCACGACGGCAGGCCCGGCAGGCGCGTGCTTCCTTTCAGTGTAGAGTCTGGCGGCCGGAACAGGGGAGCCGGAACTCGCATGACTACAGGCGTACGCGCCGTTCGTTCAACCGCACCGTGGGATCCAATAGCGCCGCTACGCGCAGCGCAAGCTCCGCCTGGCCTCCTTTCACCTCTTTGACAAATTGGAGGTTTGAGAGCGGTTTCGGACATTGAAACCCTTGACTCTCAGAATATCTTTGGATATACTTCCACCCGATTTGGGCACTCCGCCTTCGCGGAGTCTGTCTGGGATTCGTCAACAGTTGAGGAGAATTCGGTGATGGTCAAATACCTTTCTTTCACTCTGCTTTTTCTGGGTTGCCTTGCCGCGGCCCAGGATCGTTATCGCATCGATACATTTGCCGGGACACCCGCGCCCGAGGGCGTGTCCGCGACTTCCTCGTTTCTGACCTCGCCGCAGGGGATCGCGGTCGATAGCGCGGGGAACCTCTACATCGGTGTGGTCAACCAATGGCGGGTGAAGCGGGTCGACGTCGGCACAACGATCATTCACACGGTTGCCGGAAACGGAATTGGAAGCAACAGCGGCGACAACGGCCCGGCCCTCCAGGCCGGGCTTGGAGCCCCGCGCTACGTGGCCCTCAATGCCGCGGGTGACATGTTCATCTCCGAGGGCGATTCTTGCGTGGTTCGCAAGGTCGATCACGCCACGCATGTCATCACGACATACGCCGGAAACGGGACCTGCGGCTTCAGCGGAGACAGCGGCTCCGCGACCAGCGCCCAACTGAACTGGCAGCGCGGGATTGCGGTGGACAGCGCGGGGAATCTGTATATCGCGGATTATCTCAACCAGCGCGTCCGGCGTGTGGATGCCGTCGCCCCTCACGTCATCACAACCGTCGCCGGTGCGGACCCGTCGTCCAGTCCTCCCTACGGCGATGGCGGTCTGGCTGCAAACGCGTCGCTGAGCGGCCCTTTCGGGGTGGCGTTCGACAGCGGCGGGGACCTGTACATTCTCGACAAGGGTCACTGCGCCATCCGCCGCGTCAATCTCAGCACAAGTATCATCACTACGTATGCCGGAACCGGGACCGGTTCCGGCCACTGCGGCTATTACGGAGACGGGGGGCCGGCCACGGCGGCAATACTCTCGAACAGTGTGCGCGGTATGGCCTTCGGTCCCGGCGATACCCTCTTCCTGTCCGATGCGGGCAACCTGCGGGTTCGGGTGGTGGCCCGTAGCGGCTCCGACCCCGGCAACATCGACACCTATGCCGGAAACGGCTCGTACGGTTACCAGGCGGACACCAGGCCCGCCGCAAACGCCCAGGTAGCCCAGCCCGAAGGGCTGGCCGTGGACTCGAACGGCGATCTGTACATCGCCGACTGGAACGCCAATGCGATTGGCAAGATCACTCCTGGGACTACGCCTATGTTCAGCCTTTACGCCGGCTCGCTCGGTCCGGAAGGCGTGGCCACCAGCGCTTTCCTGAACCGGCCGGAGGGCCTGGCCGTGAAATCGACCGGTGACGTTCTGATCAGCGACTCACTGACGGGTCGTGTCCGCGCGGTCAACACCTCCGGAGTGATTTCCACCGTGGCAGGCGTGGGAATGACGGGGCCTTACCAGGCTTGCAGTGTGCCGACGAACTGTTTCCTCGGCGACCCGATGGGACTCGCGGCGGACGATGCGGGCGCCTATTACTTCACTGAATTCACGAACTGCGTCATCCGCAAGGTCGATTCGTCCAACAACATGACGGTCGTCGCCGGGACCGGAGTCTGCGGTCTCGACAACGAAGTTGGGCCCGCGACCAACGCGAAGCTGTGGGGTGTGGCAGGGATTTCCGTCGCTAGCGCATTCAACCCGGCGAACGGGCGGCTCCTGGCGACATGTTTCTTGCAGACTATGGAAACAACCGGCTGCGCGTCATCCTCGCTTCTAACGGGGAGATTCACCCAATCGCCGGCGGCAGTGTAGTGGGCTACAACGGCGAGAACGTGCCGATTAACAAGGCTCAGTTGAATGGCCCCTACGACGTAGCGATTGACCCCACGTCCTCCGTACTTTACTTCGCTGAAATCGGCGGCAGCCGGGTGCGCAAAGTCGACGCGACCACACTCCTGATCAGCACCGTAGCCGGCACCGGGGTGGATGGCTGGAACGGCGACGGGCTTGCCACCTCGGCACAGTTGTCATCGCCAGCCGGTGTCTGGGTCAACGCGGCGGGCGATCTCTTCATCGCGGATTCCGGCAACTCGCTGGTGCGTTGCATACGGTCGGGTTCGAATCAGCTGATCACCATCGCCGGCAACTACGCCCTCGGTCCCGGCTACAGCGGAGACGGCGGACCCGCGACCTCCGCGCGGTTGTTTGGCCCGGATCGCGTTACGGGCGATGCCTGGGGCCACCTGTACGTCTCCGATGCTGGAGTCGGCGTGGTGCGCCGGCTGACGCCGCAGTATCTGCTGACCACTTCATCCAACCCGGCCATCGGCGGGACCGTCTCGCCCGGCGGTTACTTCGATAAGGGCACCAGCGTCACGGTTTACGCCAACGCCAAATCGAGCTTCAGGTTCACGGGCTTCAGCGGCGGCGCCACCGGCTCGACGAGCCCGGCCCACGTCACGATGAATTCCACGAAAAACGTGGTGGCGAACTTCGCCGTCCTGAACCCCTCCATCCAGGCTTCGGTCACGGCCAAAGTGAACGGTCCGCTGGCTCAGGAACGCGATTACACGCTCGCTCTGAAGAATGCCGGGACGGGTATGGGAACGGCCTGCAAAGTGACCGCTCTATCCACGGTCAACATGGTGGGAGGCGGCCGCGTGACACTTCTGACCGCATTGCCAGTTGTCTACGGCAACGTGGGCGCTGGCGGCCAAGTCGCGAAAGTGATTCGGATAACCGTGCCCACGACGGTGCAGCGGTTCAACCTGACGGCCACCGGCAACTGTCTGAACGCGCTGGGACAGACCGTGTCTTTCACCACAACGACGTCGGTGACTCGGTAGTTGTTGAAGACTAGATAGGATTCGATAGGAGTCACAGCGAGGATCGGCACAGTCGCGCCGCTCATCATTTTGGCGCCCGCCGGCGTCCAGCGGCCGCCTGCGCGATTGCCCTTCGCACCGTCGCGCCACTTGAGAACCACCGTGATAACGCCGCAGTTTCATGGTGCGAGCACAGTAAAGTCACCGTAAAACGGATCGGAGCAAGCCCGGAGGGGACCGCGAAGGTGTATGCGAAATCCCTTGAAATGAGGCACTTCCATGTTCCTGCGGACCCGGAAGAGCCAGGGGTGGCCCCTTCCTGGGCCGCCAAAGCCGCTCGGGAAGAAAAAGATCGACAGATCCTATCAAAGGATGTTAAATGTCCGGTGATCGGATGTACAATCGATGGCGGCCAGGAAGCCAAAGAGGAAATCCTGGCATACTTCTTCCCACCGGGAGGTCAGGACGGAACCCCCCGGGTCAACACTAACCAGAGGAGCCTCTCAATGAAACGACTGATGGCAACGCTGTTCATGATCGCGCTCTGCGCTGGAGCGCTACTCGCACAGACACAAACCAAGGCCGCGGCTGCTAAGAAAACGGCAGCTCCGGCCAACCCCGTCGCGGATGAACTCAGGCAGATCGAAAACGATTGGATCGATGCGATAAAGACCAAGAACGTGGATAAGGTGGCCGACACTCTCGCCGATGGCTCGGTGGGACTCGACTGGGACGGCAAGCGGTTTGACAAGGCCAAGCGTCTCGCGGACATGAAATCGGGCGCCTTTTCGTTGGACACCTGTGAAGTGGGCCGCATGACGGTTCGTATCTTCGGGAACACCGCTGTCGTGATCGGAAGCGACACCGAAAAGAGCACTGAAAACGGCAAGGATACCAGTGGCGAGTACGTCTGGATGGACGTCTTCGTAAAGCAGAACGGCAAATGGAGGGCCGTAGCGTCGGAAACCACCAAGGTGCTGAAGTAGCCCGCTATCGACTCGCCCCGGCGGCGAGCGCCCAGGCGTTACGGATCTGCAGCGCGCGAACGCAGAACTGCCGGCCGCCCTCGGCCGGCGGACAATGCCGTAAAACACCTTGAAAACACCGCAAGTTCGCGCTGCGAACACGGTGAATTCAAGGTGAAAACACTGTGCCAGCGCGGTGTGCCGCCCGGTGAAACCCGCACCGCGCCTGGCGCCAGGAAGCCGAGCCGCGCCAGCCGCTTCAGAGCCGCGACCGTAAGGGAGCCGGTCTTCGTGCGCCGCGACTCCAAGGAGCGTGCAAGAACCCCTGGACTGACCGCGCACGCCCCCGTGCGCGGGGACGCCAAGGCTC
>JBEKHU010000238.1:0-5677 GCA_050012115.1 Bryobacteraceae bacterium
GCGGCCTGGCCTATCGTCCGGGTTCCAACAAGGCGAAACTGGCGGTGCGGGGCATCCGGCAGATGGTCGAGTTCTGCCAGTCGCATTCGATCCCGCACGACATCTGCGGAAAGCTGGTGGTGGCAACGCGCGAAGAGCAGTTGCCGCGCCTGACCGATCTGTTCCAACGCGGGTCGCAAAACGGCCTGCGGGGGCTGGAGATCCTCGATGGGCAGAGGATGCGCGAGATCGAGCCGCACGTGGCCGGCGTTGCCGCGCTGCGCGTTCCCGAGGAAGGAATCGTGGATTACCCGGCGGTGTGCGAGGCGCTGCGGGGCGAGATTGAAGCGCGCGGCGGCAAGGTTGTCACGAACGCGGGGGTCACCGGATTGCGGCGCAACGCGCAGGAGTGGCGGGTGGAAACGCGCGCGGGCGACTACGCGGCCGACGTTGTGGTGACCTGCGCCGGGTTGCAGGCGGACCGCGTGGCCAAGCTGGCGGGCATCCAGACTGACGTGCAGATCGTGCCCTTCCGGGGCGACTATTACAAGCTGCGACCGGAGCGCGAATTCCTGGTGCGCAACCTGATCTACCCGGTGGCGGACCCGAAGTTTCCTTTTCTGGGATTGCACTTCACGCGGATGATCCGCGGCGGCATCGAGGCGGGGCCGAACGCGGTGCTGGCGTTGAAGCGCGAAGGGTACTCGAAGATCGCGTTCAATCTTCGGGACGCCGCCGAAGCGCTGACGTTTCCGGGCCTGTGGCGCTTTGTCGGACAACACGCCGGCATGTGCGTGGCCGAGGTACGGCGGGCGTTCAGCAAGGCGCTGTTTTGCCGCTCGCTGCAGCAACTGGTGCCGGCGATCGAGGAGCGCGACCTGGCGCCTGGCGGCAGCGGAGTCCGCGCGCAGGCGATGCGGCCCGACGGCCGGCTGGTGGAGGATTTCGAGATTGTCGTGCGCGAGCGGGCGGTGCACGTGCTGAACGCGCCCTCGCCGGCGGCCACGGCCGCGCTGGCGATCGGCGAAGAAGTGGCCGCCCTCGCGCTGGCCCAGTAAGGCTGCGTTGCCGTGACGCTGCGTCAAAAACTCGAGCAGTGGCAGGCCGAATGGGCGGAGCGGCGCGGGATCGCCTTCTGCCCCAGAAATGAGAGCTCGCCGTCGCGCGCCGTGATCCGGCTGAACGACCAGTTTTGCGAGCCGCTGGACGTGGCCGCGGAGAACGAGTTCCTGCGCGGCTCGGGCGGCGAGTTGTCGGACAACGGTTCGGAAGGGCACCTGTATTCGCTGCTGTCGTCGGCCGCGCTGGCGGTCAACGTGTTTCAGTATTGGCGCTACCGCCCCAAACGCGAGCTGCTGCGCGCGCTGGGCTTCCGGGAAGCGGGCCCCGTCTGGCTGGGCTACGAGCGGCCGTTTCCGATCGTCGCCGGCTTCGGCACGCCGCCACAGGCGGACGTGACGCTGGCGGCCGAGGGCGCGACGCGGTTCTTGTGCGCGATCGAGGCCAAGTTCGGCGAGCCGTACGCGGATATGCCGCAACACGGACTGCGCCCGGGGCACGCCGGGCACGCATTCTTCAAGGAATGGCCGAACCTGGCGAAGCTGGCGCAACAGATCGTGCCCGAGGATCGCATCCACCAGCACCTGCACGCGGCGCAATTGCTGAAGCACCTGCTGGGACTGAGGACTCAGGCGCGGAGATTCACGCTGGCCTATCTGTGGTTCGATGTGCGCGGACCCGCCGGCCGCCGGCATCGCGACGAAGCCCACGAATTCACGCTGCGGGCGCGGAGAGACGGGCTCGACGTGTGGGCAATGAGCTGGCAGGAGCTGTGGGCAGCGCTGGCCGAGGAGGCGCCGGAGGCGGAACACTCGGCGTATCTCAGGTATTTAGCGGATCGGTACGAGCTTGACCGCCCCCATGGGCCGAGCGGGGGAGTCGTTAGGCGTTGAGTTGTCGGGATTCCTGAGGCGCACGAGCACGACGCCGTGACGATTTACGGTCGCTGAATACTCGCCGTCGGCGGCACCCGCGTCTTTATGCCGCCACAGATCGCGCACCTGGAATTTGCCCTTGATGCCGACAGCGGTCCAGGAGACGGAGATCATCTCCGGCGCGTCGCCGAGGTTGAAAAGGCCCAGCGCGACGGAGCCGTCTTCGAGCGGCTTGGCAAGGATGAACTCGTTCTCGTTGTGGCGGATAACGCTGGCCTGGCGGCCGAGCGGATCCTGGTCGACGTCGATCACTTCGGCGTTGCAGAGAACGTTGAGCGTGAATTCGTCGAGGTGGTTCATGTCGCCGGAGTAGATCAGCGGCGCGGCCATCAGTGACCACATCGACATGTAGCTGTACTGCTCGTCGGGAGTAAGCGTTGTGGGCTTGGGCGGGGCATCGATGTGAAAGGCATCGCCCACAGCGCCGATCAGAATGTAGTCCGGGTCGTTCCAGCGGCCCGGCCGGGCGGAGGCGGCATGCTCGGCGTTCTTGAACCCGATGAAGTAGAAGCCGGGCAGCTTCGCGCTCTTCTCCAGGCCGAGATCGCCGGTGGTGCGCCAGCAGTGTCCGCCCACGTCGCCGCCCCAGTTCCACACCTCGCCCATGCCGTACTGGCACAGGTTAAAGACGATGTCGCGGTCGAGTTTGGCCAGGAGGCCGCCCATGAGTTCATAGGGCAGCCTATAATCAGCCAGCGTTTTCCCATCGCCGGCGGGCCGATAGGAGCGCCAGTCGTACTTGAGGAAATCGAAGCCCCACTCGGCGAACTTGCGCGCATCGGCCGCTTCATGCTGGTAGCTGCCCGTGAAGCCCGCGCAGGTCTTCGGTCCGGGCGACGTGTAAAGCCCCGCCTTGAGGCCGCGCGAGTGGATGTAGGCGGTAAGCGCCCGCATGTCCGGGAAACGATTGTTCGGCCGGATGGCGCCGGCCTCGTCGCGTTGCGCTCCGCCTAACTCAGCATTGTCGGAGCCGGGCTTCACCATCCAGCAGTCGTCGACGTTCACATACTGGTAGCCGAAATCCGCCATGCCCGAAGAGATCATGGCGTCCGCCGCCTGGCGCAGGAGCCGGTCCGTCACCCGATCGTAGTGCGTGTACCAATCGTTCCAACCCATGGGGGGCGTGAGCGCCAGGGTGTCGCCGACGACGATCTTCCAGTGTTTGGTTGCGTGGCCGTGGTCATTGGTGGCGCGCAACGTAAGCGCGTATTCGCCAGGCTCCCGGGGCGCATTTCCGGTGATGATGCCCGTCTCCGCATCCAGCCGCAGGGAGCCGGGCAATCCCTCCGCGGCGAAGTGAATCGGGCGCGTTCCCGTGCAGGGGATCCGATAGAGCAACGGCCGCCCGGGCCGCACACCGTAGACCGCCGGCCCGTTGATCTTGGGCGCTGGTTCGGGCCGCGGAGTCAGGATGTAGTCGCCGGGATCGGCTGCCGGGAGAACGCCGCAAAGCACGCCGATGAGAATCGGAAGCAGTCCGAGGAGAGAAAGGGCGCCCCGCCGGGGGAAGGGAAACGAAGGCATTTTGAACTCCTGCCAATCCAGGCGAGCTGTCGGGTGACGACCCGTGTTTACGGCTGCCGGATTGGAGCCATCCTACATCAGACCGTCCGCGCGGTGAATCCTGGAGGCCTGCTCCGCGATGGCAGGATGCGGCATGCGCGCGCCGGCACGCAGGCGTTTTCCACGGCCCTGGGCCGAATCAGCCTTCCGTGGCGCCCAGGCCGGGCCTGTTCAGCTCGCTCGTGTCCATGGTTCCGTCAGTGATCCGAAAGATGCCCGGGAACCGGCTCACCCACGCCTGGTTGGCCGCGGGCATGAACTGGCGCGCGTTGGCTTCGATCGCGGCGACGTCCGGCACGTGAGCGGCCAGAGCCGCCGACTGGATCAGCGACGCGCCCGGGCAGGTCAGGTCCTGCACGCACAGGAACAACTTGTGTTTCTCCCCGATGGAGGCAATCAGCATCATGTGACTCTGGCCCTTGCAAGCTTTCAGAGCCACGCCGGTGTAGCCCATCTGGCGCGCGATGAGCAGCGCCTCGACATCCGTCAGGGACTCGTCAATCACGACCGGACACAGCTTGGCGGCGGCGTGCATCTGGTTTTCGGGATGCGCCTTGAGGTCGCGCGCCGTCGGTTGTTCGACGTATTGAATGCGCTCATAGCCTTGGGGCGACCGGCGTTTCACTTCATGCAGAAAATCCAGCAGGTACTCCACGTTGGGGCACTTCTCGTTGAAGTCCAGAGAGTAGACCCAGTCCTTGACGCCGCGTTGAGCCTGGGTTTGGGAGGTCACCTTGTCGACGTGCAGCACGCGTTCCACATCCCATTTCCGGTTGTCGCCGTTGAGCTTGATTTTCAGGTGGGTCAAGCCGTTGTAACGGATCCATTCGGGCAGCGTCTCCGGCAGGCCGTCGTTGACGCGTTGCGTGATGTCGGCATTCTCGATCGGGTCGATGGCCGATACCAGGTGGTAGACGGGCATGCGGGGTTTGGGTTCGGCACTGATATAGCGGCTGGGGAATTCACCTTTGTACTCCGGCCCGAGATAGTACGCCAGATCGTGTGTCATGAACTCCGGCCCGTAGGTGCGATAGCAGTTGAGCCCATGCGCCTTGCCGAAGGCGTCATGGATGGCGGCGTCGAAGGCGCTGGCCGTTACCAGTGTGCACAGCTTGGGGATCGGCTCGGCGAGATGCAGGCGCGAGGAAACTTCCGCCGCGGCCTTCAAATAAGAAGCTTCCAACGCCCAGTTGATGTCGATGGGATGGCCGAACTCGGGATACCCGGCGGTGATCCGGGCGAGGCCCCCGGCCAGCGCCTTCATCGCGGCCAGAGTCGTATCGTACGACAGCGTATTCGACGGGAACGACCAGATGTTGCCGAGGGGCATCGATCCGAATCCCTTGGCCGGGCGTCCGTCGCCGGTGCGGACCGAACAATTCACGTTCAACACAGTGGCGCGATCCACCACGTGGCCGCCGAACTTGATGGGGGTCCTGTACTTGTACTCCTCGTAATCAATCGAGACGTGTTCGAGGCGGATGTCGGTCTTGCGAACCGCCGCGGAGAGGATACTCCAGCGCGCGGGCGTGGCGGCTGCGGTGATGCCGGCGGCCACGCTGCACGCCCGCTGCAACAGACTGCGTCGTGTGGAAACGTCCATGAGTTGCTCCTTGTCGTCAGGCGCGCCGGCTTGACGGTCCCGGCGCAGGGGCAGTCGGTAATTCAGCGGGCAGAGCGGGGCAAGCTCCGCTGTACCGACCGCCCCACCATACCATTGTGTCGAGCACAGCAACCAGGCGCGAGGCCGGAGCTGCCGCCCTTCCGCGAGCGGAGCTGGATGCCGACTAAGAAGGCGGGCGAATCGCGCCTGCGCAGCGTGGAAGGCGATAATGAAAGATTGCTGCAGGAAGAGCTGGAGACCGCACGGGGCTGGGTGCGCGCGGCGGCTTCGGTCGCCGTGCTGACGGGTGCGGGCGTTTCGGCCGAGAGCGGCGTGCCCACGTTTCGCGGAGCGGGCGGGTTGTGGGGTCGGTTCCGTGCCGAGGACCTGGCGACGCCGGAGGCGTTCGAGCGCGACCCGAAACTGGTATGGGAATGGTACGATTGGCGCCGCCGCAACCTGGCCGCCATTCAGCCCAATGCCGGCCACTTCGCGTTAGCGGAACTGGAGCGCAGCAGGCCCGCCTTTGCGCTGATCA
>JBEKHU010000239.1:0-5676 GCA_050012115.1 Bryobacteraceae bacterium
CAACGTTTATGCGGCCGTGCTGCTGGCCTCGGGCCGGTTCCTGGTGGCCGCGCTGGTGATCATCGGGGCCGGCATCTTCGACATGGTGGACGGCCGCGTGGCCAGGGCGACGAACCAGGTGACGCGGTTCGGCGCTTTCTTCGATTCGGTGCTCGACCGCTATTCCGACTTGTTCCTGCTGATGGGGTTGCTGGTTTACTACAGCAATATCAACCGCAACTTCTATGTCGTGCTGACGGCGGTGGTGATGACCACTTCGGTCATGATCAGCTACACCCGCAGCCGGGCGGAGAATGTGATCCCCTCCTGCAAGGTCGGCTTTCTGGAGCGGCCGGAACGCGTGGTGCTGCTGATCATCGGCGGATTGATGGACCGCATGGCCCCCGTGTTGTGGGTGATCGCCGTCTTGGGGACGATCACGGTGATCCATCGCATGGTCTATACCTACGACGCAGCGCAGGAACTCGAAAAACCGTCCTAGCGGCCTGTCGCGGAAACAACGTGACTGACCCGCGACAACGTGACTGAGCCGCGACGATGTTACTGAGCCGCGACTGTTAAGGAGTCCCGATGGCCCTCCGGGCCGCCAAATCGAATGAAGACGCCATGTCAGTCATGAGTGGAATCAATGGATTGTGGCGCGTCTTCAACGGAGCGGTTGTCCCCCGCTGCTCCCCAATCGCTGTTGCGTCGCGCGCGCCAGCCAGCGGTTTGGCGCATGCTAACGATTTCACCGCCGGCGTGCCTGTTAGGCCGCCGCCATAACTTCTATGTCTTTAGCCACGCTGGTAGGAGGACGGAGGGCCTCGCCAAACTCGCGCATCGTTCTCAGATGCCCCTCGATGGCTTCGCGGATATTCTCTTCGGTCTCCTGCAGCGTTTTCCCAGTTGTCATGCAACCCGGCAGATCGGGAACATAGGCCGCCCAGTTATTCTCGCCCTGCTCAAATACGACCGCGTATTTCACGCTCATTCCTGCTTCTCCAATCCCGCCGCCTTCAGTATCGATTTGAGTGTGCCCAGCGGCACATCGTCTCCCGGATGCCCCGGAATTGTGACCACATTCCGTTTCTAGGGGTGCTTGTAGTGCCGATGGCTTCCGGTCGTTCGAACGTGGGTCCAGCCGTCCGCCTCGACGAGTCGCACAAGGTCTCGAACCTTGACCGTTTCAGTTTAGATCAGCCGAGGTCCTGTCCGTTGCCGGCCGCGACTGTTCCAGGAATCGGAGGCCCGCCGGGCGTCAGGCCGCGGGCCGGCTTGGTCGTCTCTTCATTTGCGGCCGGGAAGCCGAGAAAAGACCACTGTTTTGAGATTAAAGGGCCTTGATTTCCATTTCAGACCGCCCTATCCTATGCGCCGGGGCTGAGGGGCCCTGAATCGTTCGATCTAAACGAGGGGAGAAATCATGAAACTGCATCTGCCTTCGGTCCGGAGTGTGCCATGGCGAGGCCTTCCGGTCCTCATCGTTGCTCTAGTGGCTGGCGCCGGTCTCAGCCATGCCGATATCGTCTACGCTGACTGCGGCGCTGCCTCACCCACTCCGCCGCATTACTCAACCGTGCAAGCGGCACTGGCTGCCCTGCCGAATCCCGTTGCTCCGGACAACGCTCAAAACGTGGTCTACATCACCGGCACTTGTGCGGAGTCGGTTCTGGTTTCAGGCTTTGTGAATCTCACAATTTACGCCCAGACTGCCGGTGCTACTCTCACGCCCGGAAACATTCCGGGCGTGGGGCCGTATGCTCTCATGATTGAAAAGTCCGACAAGATCAACGTAAACACCATCTATCAACCTGTCCTCACATTCGACGGGACGACCATGCCGTACAGCGGCCCTGCTCTGGTTTATGTGTATGAGAGCACCCGCGTGACCTTCGCCAATTGCATATTCCAGAACAACACTGGGGGAGAAGGTCTGCGGATTGACAACAGCCGGGACGTGTTTGTCACGGTGAGCACGTTGCAGAACAACGCCACCTCCGGCCTGACGGTGAATGGGCCGTCCACAGTAGACTTCGGAAACTGGAACGGCCCGCCGTACGCCGCGACCACGGTTCAGAACAACGGAGCGGCGAACACCGGCGCGGCTGGAATCGCCGTCTTTGGCGGCGCGACGTTGATGCTGGCGCCCGGCGCGAATGTCACGGGCAACGCGTACGACGGCGTTTCCGTCGGCGCAAACAGCTACTTGATCGCCTGTTGCGAGTCAACTCCGGCATCAGCGAGCGGGCCGGGACCAGGCGTAGTTCAAATCACGGGCAACGGCGGCAACGGCATCAATGCCACGGGCAGTTCCCTGCTGTACCTGTACGCGGCCATGATCTCCGGCAACAAGTCCAGCGGCATCAGCCTTGACCATAGCTCGGCAACCCTCTGGGATGACACCGTCGAAAACAACGGCATTGCGGGACAGCCGACTCAGTCCAACGGCATCCTGGCCAACTACGCCTCGAGCGTCGGCGTCATGAAGAGCTCCGTGACGGGCAACCTCGGGCCGGGCGTTCAGGCCATGGGCGGATCGGCCCTCATGTTCTGCTGTGACGGCGTGACGATCAGCGGCAATACAGGGGACGGGGTGCTGCTGCAGATGAACTCCAACGCCGCATTCTGGGGCAGTTCGACCATTACGGGCAATACGCCCGCCGACCTCGTCTGCACTTCCGGCGCCGTCGCGGTTTCCGCCAAGGGTGTCGACCCGGGACTCGGCAAGATCCAATGCAGCGGCTACACGGTGCTGGGCCCGGGGGGCAATCCAAATAAGCCACCCAAACCACCCAAACCGCCCAAGCACTGACGCCCTCAGTCCGGCGCAGGCCGGCTCGCCGGCCTGCGCAACTTCCATCCCTATGGCCACGCCGATGTTCAGCGTGCCCTGTCTAGCCCGAGTTCCCTGGCTGCGCGGGCTCCCCCTGGCGGAAGTGCTGAATCCAGACGGAGTTATCGGCGAGCACCATCAGGCCGGGCGCCGCCGCGGGATCTTCGCGATCTTGCGCTGAGTCCCGCCCAGCGCGGCCAGCCGTTTGCCGGCCTCACGCGCAATCAGGGCCTCCAGGCCCGCCCGCACCAATGCGCTCTTCTCCCGGATGCCGGTCAATTCCCTGGCGCGCTCCAGCAGTTCCTCGTCAATTATCAACGTGGTCCGCATTTGTATCAGCGTGCCGGATGGATGCATATGTGTCAAAGGTGCTTCGGGTTTGCAGACAAGAATTGGAGCTGGCTGGCGCGCGCCTGTTCCAGGAATCGCATGCCCGCTGGCGCGCCGGCGCGGGGTCACTTTCTGGTAACGTTTACCGGCCACTCGCAGGATTGTCGAGCGCTACACAGGACGATCGCCATGATGATCCGGCAGACCAGATCCGCCATCGCGCTCAGCCAGCCGGGTGAAGTTGCATGCTCCTCTCATACCGGAAGCGGGTACGCGGCAAGCTTCCTCCGAGTCGCGGAAATCGCTGTTGGCGCGGATTCTGCTCCGGGCTCTGGTACCTGAAACTCTTCCTCCAGATCAGTCTATGGTGGTCTGGTGCTTTGATCGCCGGGCGTGGAGTAAACTCATCGCTTGGCGGCCATCCTCATCTTCCTTGCCGTTTACCTGGTGCTGGCCCTCGGCCGACTGCCTGGGTTTCGCGTAGATCGAACGGGCGCGTGCATCATCGGCGCCAGCCTCATGGTCGCCTTCGGCGTCCTAGATCTCGAACAAGCCTACGCCGCGATCAACTACGACACGATCATCCTATTGTTCGGTGTGATGATCGTGGTAGCCAACCTACGACTTTCCGGTTTCTTCAGCGCTGTGGCGGAGTGGGTAGTGGAACATGCGCACCGGCCCATTGTCCTGTTGACTGCGATCGTCTTTGTGGCCGGGTTCTTCTCCGCCTTCTTCGTGAACGACACGATGTGCCTGGTGCTCACGCCCTTGGTACTCGACATTTCCCGCCAGCTACGCCGCAACGCCGTGCCTTACTTGCTTGCCGTGGCGATGGCAGCAAACATCGGGAGTGTCGCGACCATCACGGGCAACCCGCAGAACATGATGATCGGCAGCTTTTCGGGAATCCACTATCGGGCTTTCGCGGCCGCGCTCTCACCAGTCGCGTTGGTAGGGCTAGTGATGACGGTGGCCGTTATCGCCGCCATCTACCATCGAGAGTTCCGACTTCAGGAAAAGGTGGCACTCGAACGGCGCCCCGTGCGCATCAACCGTATGCTGATGTGGAAGTCGCTGGCCGTGTCCGGCACCATGATCGTCTTTTTCTTCGCCGGTTCGCCGGTTCCGAAAGTGGCGCTTATAGCTGGCGCGGTGCTGCTGATTACGCGGCGCCTGAAACCGGAGAGGATTTACCGCGAGATCGATTGGTCGCTGCTGGTTCTCTTTATCGGACTCTTTATCGTGGTGGCCGGAGTGGAGAAGACCTCTCTGCCCGGCGACCTGTTTCGCGCCACACAGCGATTCCACCTGGAGCGAATCTCTGTGCTCAGCGCGTTTGCCGCCCTGCTTTCGAACGTCGTAAGCAACGTGCCAGCGGTGCTGGTTTTCAAGCCCTTCATCGCTCATATGGGCGATCCGGTACGGTCCTGGCTCACGCTGGCTATGTCCACAACGTTGGCAGGCAATCTGACAATCCTCGGTTCCGTCGCGAATCTGATCGTAGTCCAGAGAGCACGCCACGAAGCGCCGATCAGCTTTTGGGAGTACTTCAAAGTCGGCGCGCCGTTGACGGTCTTGACCATCGTCGCTGGAGTCATCCTGCTGGGCTGAACCGGCCCATAGGCGACTGGCCTCGAAAGCCGAGTTTGGGTGGGCGACAATGGTGCGTGGATCGGGGCTAAACCGTCTTCTCCGGGTTGATGAACTTCCTGCCGAATCGCGAGTTTCGCCGTTGCGTGACTCGTTATGGCAGAGATGCGCGGCTGCGAAGCTTCTCCTGCTGCGACCAGTATCTGGCGATGGCCTTCGCGCCATGGAAGCATGCCTGCGATCTTTGGACGGCAGACCCTACCATAGCTGAAGGATGGTGTTCATAGGGTTAGGTTCAGAAACTGTTTATCGCGAGTCTCCGGCATGAAGAAGTAGAAGATAGCGAATGCGAGCGACGCCACTACGGCCAGGAAGAGAAAGCCGGCGCTGGAGCCAAAGTGGTGCACGATGGAACCAGCGATGACCTGGCTGAGCGAAGCGCCGATGCCGACCGCCGTGCTGATGGCCCCGAGGGTGAGATTGAAGCGGCCCGTGCCCTTGGTGAGGTCGGCGATCACAAGGACCGAGACAACGCCGAATATACCCGCCGCGACGCCATCCAGGATCTGGATCGCGACCAGCGCGCCCGTGTTGCTGGTGAGGGTGTAGAGAACGCCGCGAACGGGCAGGGCTCCGAAGGCGAGGAGCAGCAGCGGCTTCCTACCCCACGAACCCGCTTTCCGCCCCGCCCAGGCAGCGATCAATGCGATGACAAACTGCGTGGTGACCACGCACGCCGACATGAACATCATCGAGTTTCGGCCCTGACCCTTGGCCAGCATCTCGCCCAGCAGCGGCAGCATTGCGGCATTCGCAAAATGGAACATCACGGCGCAGACGAGGAAAATGAGCAGCGGCCGGTCTTTCAGCAGTGCATACGCGACGACGGGTTTGCCATCGTCGCCGCCTTCTTTGGCGCCCCGCGCGCGCTGATAATCGAT
>JBEKHU010000240.1:0-5668 GCA_050012115.1 Bryobacteraceae bacterium
CTGGAATCCCGGCGGCTTTGGCATGGGGCTGTGGTGGAGGCCGGCTCTGGTCGGCTTCTTCGGCTGGGGCGGCTTCGGGTTCGGCTTCGGCATGGGCGGCTGCGGCTGGGTGCCTCTGGCTCCGTATGAGCACTTCCATCCGTGGTACGGGCATGGCTACTATGGCGGCGGCCATTGGGGCGGATACCATCAGGGGACCGTCCACAACGCCAATATCACCAACACCTACCGCAACGCGCGGGTGGCCAATGGAGTGCACGGCATGAGCGCGCACGATTTCGGCCGGGGCTCGGCCGGGCGGGGCTCGACGGTTCCCGCGAGCGAACTGAGCCACGCCAGCGCGATGCACGGGCCGTTGCCGGTGACGCCGAGCCGGGAAAGCCTGCGGATGAGTGACCGGGCGTCGAGCGCGCCGACGAGTCACGCGGTGCAGTCCGGCAACCAGCGCTTCATCTCTTCACGGCAGGTGACTTCGGCGAGCCGCACGTCGTTCGAACAGCAGCGTCAGAGCATCTCGCAAGCACTGCGCGGCACAATTACCGCCAGCGGTGCGGGCCGAACGGCTAGCTCGTTGGGCGGGGCGGGGAACACTGCCCGGGCCAACTCAGCGGGCACGGCCAGCCAGGGCGGATGGCCGCGGGCGAATGCGCCATCGGGTACCGCCGGCAACCGGACGTCGACGGCGATGAGTGCCGGGCCGGGCACTTTAGGCGGGTCGTCAACGGGCGCTTCCCGCGGCGGGTGGGGTTCGTTTGGGGCCCCGGCCAACAGCCGGAATTCGACAGCGGCTGCCAATTCTACGGCGCGCAGCACGGGCGGCGGATGGACGTCGTTCGGCGATCCTGGGCGCAGCAGCGGCGCCAGCGGTTACAGCACCAACGCCAACGGGAACGTCAGTGTGTTCCGCGGTGGCCAAAACTCGGGCGGGACGGTTGAGCGCCCCAGTGCAAGCTGGAGCACGGGCGGCAGCGGAAGCGCGCGCGTGTACGGCAGCCAGAGCACGCGCAACACGGCTCCCCGTTCCAGTGGAGGCTGGAGCACTGGTGCCGGTTCGAGCCCGCGTTATTCGACGCCGAGCGGCGGCGGGGCGTATGGATCGTCCGCGCCACGCTATTCGGCCCCGAGCGGCGGACGGTCGTACGGGTCATCCGCACCGCGGAGTTATTCGGCGCCGAGTGGCGGCCATGCGAGCAGCGGCAGCAGCGGCGGCAGCCACGTGAGCAGCGGCGGTGGTGGAGGACATAGCAGCGGTGGCCACTCCAGTCACCGTTGAGGATTGACGCCCTTTCAGCGACCATTTCTTCTTCCCTCAGGCCCGCTCTCCCCACAAGGAGGCGGGCCATTTTTTTTACAGTTCCGATCGGCGCGGTCCGGGTAGCTCGCCAAACGCGCGCAGCAACGGCGCGAGGGTCAGACCCTGGACGAAGACGGAAAAGGCGACGACGGCAAAACTGGCGGTGACAACGGCTTCGCGTTGAGGGATCTCCGGAGGAAGCGCCATTGCCAGGGCGAGGGCCAGGGCGCCGCGCAGTCCGCCCCAGAACAGGACGTGTTGATGGCGCATGCCGACACGCAGAGCCGACCGGGAAAACAAGGCGCAACAGGGATAAACGGCGACCGCGCGGGCTGCCGCCACGATCAGGATCGCCGCCGCGAGCAAGGGCCACCCCAGGAGGAAGTTCTGTCGAGCCTCCCGCATTCCGATGAGCAGAAACACGAGCGAATTGGCCACGAAGGCGGCATACTCCCAGAAGGCCTGGACGGCCTCGCGGCCGCGGTCGGAGATCGCTCCCAGTGGCCCGATGTTGCCCATCATCAGGCCGGCGGTCAAAGTGGCCAAAACACCGGATAGGTGAAAATGCTCCGCCAGGAGGAACGAACCGTAGGCCGCAACCGTCGTGACGGTGATTTCCACGAGGTGATCGTTGGCGCGGCCGGCCAACAAGAGCGCCAACCCGGCGACCAGCGCGCCGCACAACAGGCTCCCGCCCACAGTGACGATCAGGCGGAAGGACGCGTCCAGCGGCGTGGGGGCGCGCCCCAAGGCGAACTCCAGGACGATGGCGAATAAGACGGCCGCGGTCCCATCGTTGAACAGACTCTCGCTTTCGACCAGAAGGAGCAGGCGGCCGTGAGCCCGGGCCTCCTTGAATGTCGCGATCACGGAGACCGGATCGGTCGCGGCGATCAGGACGCCGAAAATCAGCGCGCTGAACCAATGCCAGTGCGCGATGTAATGCATTCCGGCGGCAGTGACGCCGGCCGAAAGAACCACGCCCAGAGTCGCCAGGAGGAGCACGACGGGCAGGTCCCGGCGCAACTGGCGCCAGTTGAGATAGAAGGCGGCTTCAAAAATCAGCGGGGGCAGGAGTCCGGTGAACAAGAGCTCCTTGGTGAGGCTGACCTGCGGCGAGAAGGGGAGCAGGGCCAGGACGATGCCGGCGGCGACGAGGCCGACGCTGTAAGGGAGACGAAGCCTGCGCGTCAGCATCGCGACCACGGCCGCGATCAGGAGCAGTAAGGCGCCCTTTTCAATGCTCAGGCCCATGGGTGAGAACTTCATTAGAACATCGCGGCGGACAGGCGCGGAGATGGAGATGCGGACCGGCGGCCAGAGAATCCAGAGATTGTCCCAGTCCCCGGGGCGAAAGGCGACGGCGCGACCAGGGGGCAGGCGGGGGCGCTGAAGGTGCACGACAATCCAGCCGCAGTGATGGGCCGGGGTGCGCGCCGAATTGTGGATGGGGCTGCGATCGCTGTATGAGCTGGGCGTGGCCGAGCAGGAGAAGCTGGCGCGGATCAAGCGCGAGGTCAGGCCGAAATCAAAGGTGGCGCGATGCCGGATGTCGCATAGCGCGACGTTGCCTTATTGCGGTGCGCCCCCGAACTCATCGCTGAAAATCAACTTCCCGCCTGAATTCCACACTCGCACGTAGTCCACCTGGATCGTCTGCGGAAAAGCAGAGGGGTCCGGTCGGCCTCCCGACCCGTTCTCGAATTCCATGCTGATGATCGGGAACATGGGGACGTGCGGGATCTCGGTGGTGAACTTCGTCGTTGCCACGCCGTCGATCAAGAAGACGAGCGAGGACGGCGTCCACTCCAGCCGGTAGACGTGCCAATTCTTGCTCACGTCAGTGGTCTTGCCGTTCCCGTCGTGCCATTTTGCCGAATCGCCGAAGAAGTTCTGGTAGACGGTCGTCAGGCCGCCCGAGTAGGGCTTCATTTCCGCGATGTCGATCTCGTTGTTGGGAATCGGCCAGGTGTGGTTGCACCAGTAGGAGTGCTGGTACATGATCGGCTGGCAGCCGGAACCCATCATCCACAGCAGACCGGAATGCACGCCGTAGCCGGCCGACTTGATCCGTGCCTCGATCGAGCCGTACAGGAAGTTGAACGACCTCGTGTAGATCGTGCCTCCCGTCCACTCTCGCTTCGCCGGTCCGTAGTCTATGCCGCCCTTGCAAACGACGGTCTGATGCCTCGCCGTGAGGGTCAGCATGCCCCCCGAAACGGAGACCGCCGACGCCAGGTTACAGATCTGGTCCGCGTTGGGCTTGTCAATCCAGCCGCCATCCACCGCCGTCCACTTGGTTGTGTCGAGGCCGGACTGAGCGTGGACCAGGCAGGAAAACGATAAGAGTGCCAGAAGGTGTTTTGTTGCCATAGCTGTTGCCAGATTGGTTATAACACGTGCGTGACGGGTCTACTGAACGACAATGCCTTTGTCAGCCAGCAGGGTGCCGAGGCGCTGCTGCAGGTTAAGCACGTTGCGGCGGTACAACACAATCTGGTCGACCAGATTGGAGCGCGCGGTGGTCAGGTCGGTCTGCGAGGAGAGCAGGAAGAAGACCGTGATGGCGCCCAGATCATAGCGTTGCTGATCGGCGTCGACGCGCTTGAAGGCGTAGTCGACCGCGACCTGGGCGAGCTTGACACTGGCGCGGCTGCTCTCGAGCTGAGTGACGGCGGTGAGGACGTCCTGGCGGATCTGCTGCTCGGTGGTCCGCTGGGTGAGCAGGATGATGCGCTTGCTGGCGACGGAGTCGGCGAGGTTGGCGGCGCCGGCGCGGTCGCGCAAAGGCAGGTTGAGGGAGAGGCTGAATTGCCAGGTGGGATAGCCGAAACCGAACATCTGGCCGAACGCATCGTTGATGCCACCGGGCACGGGCGCGGAGCCGCCAGTGGTCGGATAATAGGTTCCGCCGATACCGGTGGTGGTGTAGCTGGCGCTGAGATTCAACTGCGGCTTGAGGTTTTCGACGGCATTGCGGATCTGCAGGTCGGTGACCTGGCCGGCGATGCGGATGTTGGTCAGATCGGGGCGCGACTGGAGCGCGATATCAACTAGCTGATCACGCTCGATGGGCGTCTCGTCGATCTGCGGCGTCACGGATTCAGTGAGCACGATCGGCAGGTTGCGCAAATCGGGAACGAGATCCATGCCGATCTGGCGGCGCAGAATGTCCTCCGCCTGGCGGGCCTGGAATTCAACCTGTGCCAGGTTCAACTTAGCGGTAGCGTACTGCTGCTCGGGCTGGTAGATCTCAAGCGGGGAAGTGGCGCCGAGTTCAACTTCGCGGCGCGAGCGTTTCAGGGACTGATCGGCCAGCCCTAAAGACTGCTGCTGGACCTTCACGTGTTCGCGCGCGCTGACCAGGTCCCAGTAGGCGTTTTCGGCGGAGGAGAGCAGGGAAATGAGCTGGCTGCGGAAGGCGAAGTCCGCGGCGCGGCGCTGCGCCTTGGCGATGGTGATCGGCAGGCGCGTGACGGCGATGCCGCGACCGCGCAGCAGTGGCTGGGTGAAGCCCAGGGTCAGGCCGGTGGAATAGGAGGGGTTGTAGAAGTAGAAGCCGCTATTGGTCGAAGCCTTGGTGGTCGACAGGGAGGCGTTGACCTGGGTGCCGCTGGGGAGCGTCTCCGAGTAGTTCAGATTAAACGGCTGGCTCAAAGTGGAGAGTACGCTCGCGCCCTGCAATTCATTTGTTGTCGGGGACTTGGAGCGAGTAGCTGAGAATCCACTAGAAATGGATGGGTCGAAGATCGAAGCGGCGCGCTGGATGGCGTTCTGGGGGTATTCGAGCTGCAGGCGCTGGATCTCTATGCCGGTGTTGTTGGCCATCACCAGGTCGAGGTAGTTCTTCAACGACAGGTTGAGCTTGCCCTCCGCCACGAAGTCGCGCAGGTAGGTGGGTTCGCGCAGGGTGATGTGCACGCTGTCATAGAAAAACGCCTTGCGAAACCACGCCGTCGTGCCCAGCCAGGGGGCCTTGGAATCGGCCTGCGGTCCAACGGCCGCGGTCTGCGACTGCGCCACGGCCAGGGTCACGCCAAAAAAGAAGAGTGCCAAAAATCGAGTCGGATGCATGAAACGGACCTTCGTAATCAACTGAGGGGCGGGGAAGACACGGCACAACGGCGCTCCGCCGTGGCAGGGGCTATTCATAACGCAGCGCCTCAATCGGATCGATCTGCGCGGCTTTGAAAGCGGGATAGATCCCGAAAAGCACGCCTACGGCCGCGGAAACTCCGAAAGCGACGACGACCGAGCCGATGGTGACGATGGTCTTCCATTCGGCGGCCAGGGCGATGCACCAGGAGAGGAAGAAGCCGAAGGCGATGCCCAGCAAACCGCCGGTCACGGAGATGAGCACGGACTCCGTGAGGA
>JBEKHU010000241.1:0-4310 GCA_050012115.1 Bryobacteraceae bacterium
CCATGATGGAGCTCGGCGCGACGGTCTGTCTGCCCAAGAACCCCCAATGCGCGCTATGCCCTCTGCGTGAGCAGTGCAGCGCCCGCGCCCAGGGAATCGAGGACCAGTTGCCGGTCCAACCGCGCCGCCGCGAGGCCGTCAGGCTGTCGGTCGTGCTGTGCCTGGTGGAGCGGCAGGGGCGTATTCTGATGCGCCAGCGCGCCGCCGGCGAACCGCGGCTGGCCGGTTTCTGGGAACTGCCCGAGGCCCGTTTCCTGCCGGCCGCGCAACGCACGGAGAAGCTCGGCGAGTTCCGCCATTCCATCACGCGCCACGACTATCTGATCGAGGTCTGGCGGACAGAACCCGTCAAGGCGCCGAGAGGCTTCCGTTGGATCGGGGCGAAGGAATTGCCCCGCCTGCCGCTGGCTACCATCGCCCGCAAGGTCCTGGCCGTGGCCGGCCGTCCCGTGCCGGAGACTGCGACCTGAAGCCGCGCGGACGACGGTCCCCGCCGCGCCGGATTCGCTCCACCGCTCTCCTTCTGCAACCATTTGGCGTCACTGCACGTTCAAAAGGGGTATAGAATTGAAAGGGGTGCCGATCATGCTGATCCGTTTCCTGCTTTTCATTGTTGGCGCAGCGGTTGTTTTTGCCCAGGCCCCTGAGCCCGCCCAAGCTCCGGCCACTGCCCCGGCCAATCCCCCGGCCGAGACCGCGCCCGCGAAGCCCCGCGTCTACAATGTGGAACCGGGCACCAAGATCCTGCTGAACCTGATCAACAGCATCAGCACGCGCAGCGCCGCCGAGGGCGACCGCGTGTACCTCGAAACCGCCTTCCCGGTGCTGGTGGACAGCCGCATGGTGATTCCACCCGGCAGCTATGTGACTGGAACCATTACCCAGGTGAAACGCGCGGGGAAGGTGAAGGGCCGGGCCGAATTGTTCATCCGCTTCGATTCCCTCACCCTGCCCAACGGCGTGACCCGCGACTTCCGCGCCCGCGCCTCCAGTCTGGACGGCGACCAGCGCGGCAAAATCGACCGCAGCGAGGGCAAGATCCAGGGCGACTCCAACAAGGCCGGCGATGCCATGACCGTCGCCACGACCGGGGGCTATGGCGCCATGATCGGCGGCGTCGCCGCTGGCGCCAAAGGAGCCGGTATCGGGGCCGGGGCCGGTGCCGCCGCCGGCCTCGTCGGCGTTTTGATGAGTCGCGGTCCGGAGGCCATCCTACAGCGCGGCTCGACCATGGAGATGCTTTTGGACCGCGAATTGCACTTCCAGGAGGATGAGCTCCCCGCCGGTGCCAGCGCCCCGCGGCAGAACCTTGCGCCAGCCCGTCAACAGGAGTCACCCCGTTCCAAATCAATAGCTTGGCCTGCTCCCGCGCGCCCCACGCCGAATGATTGAGCCGCGCGGTTATGCGCTGCCCCGGCCCGCCGATGCGCTAAGGCCTAGGGATTGCTTTAGTACCCCTGGATTTCGGGTCCCAGATCTTCGTACCAGTTCAAAATGAGCCGCAGATCCTATTTCTAAGCCAGGAGTCCGGCCCTACACTAGTGTTGGAGTCTGGCGATTCCGAAAGCGCACCTTTGTGGGTTCATTCGAGATTCAAGTGTTCGTGAGCCTGGTGGTAGTGCTAGGCGCGGCCTTCGTGGCGCTCATTTGCGATTACCTGAAAGGGAATAACGAACGTTTGCGCGAGCGCAACGAGGAACTGCAGGCCCGGGCGGCGGAGCGCGAGATGCTCGAAACGCTCCTCGAGCGCTTCCAGGCCAGGACTTTCGATGCCGCCCTGAAAGCGCAGAAAGAGGCGTTGCGCGATCTGCTCGCCAACTCCGCGCCGGCGCAGCGAGCCCTGTCACAGAGCGGCGTCGCCGCCCTGCCGGAAGCTCGCGCCGTCGGAGCGCTTCCGGCCGTCGCGGGTAGCCCCAGACGCGCGGTCGCCAAGCTCGGACCGGAAATGGGAGTCGCGAAGGACGCACCCTACCCCGTCATCGAATGGCCGGTCCCGGTGACGGAGACCAAGGGCCGCTACGCCTCGCCCACGGAGACCGAAGAGGATGCGCCGGCCCCACGCCAGCCAGTTGAGCCGGACCGCGGCGGCTTTGGTCGGACGACCGCCGACGAGATCGGCTCCCGCCACGCTGGCCGGCCGTCGGATCAGATGGCGCAGGATGCCGTGACGGCACGCGCCGGCCAGCGCGCCGCTACACCGGCTCCGGCGGCTCCGGCTGCCTCCCAACCGAATGTCAGGGTCTTCCAGCTGCCGGCCTCGCCGGCCGTCGAGGCGGAGCCTGCGCAGGAAGCGCCCGCTCAAACCGATCATCCGTCTTTCCCGATTGACGAACTGCCGGTCCCCGCCGGTCATTTTGAGTCCCAGGGCCTGCAGGATCTGCTCGCGGCCCAGGGCGTTTTCCGTGGTCTTGTCGTATTCATCAGCGTCGTGGCCAACGGGGATCTGGCCCCGCTGGAGTGCCCGCAGTTCACTCGCCTGCTGAGCTCCGTGTCGCGCACAGTGCTCTCGCTGCGGCGCGAGGAGGACTTCTCCTGCCGTAGCGCGGAGAGCGAGTTCGTCCTGATCTATCCGCGCGAGACCGGCCCCATGGCCCAGCGCCTCATCGGGCGGGTCAAGGAGCGCCTGTATGACCTGCAGCTTCGCTCCCTGGGCGCGTTCTCGGCGCGCTTCATCTGGGGCGCCGCCGAGTCGGCCTCCGACGCCCGGCTTGCCGATCTGTTGCGCAAGGCGCGCGGGCAGGCTCACGACTTCCTGAAGGCACAAGACGCGGCTTCGGGCCGCGAGGCGGCCGCGCGCTAACGCTTCGATCCATGACCGCCAGTGCTCGGTGATCTCCCGGCTTCGTCAACCGATCATTTCTTCGCGGCCAGGCGCTCCAGCGCTTCGATCTCCTTGCCAGCCTCCGAATACTTGCCCTGCGACATCAGCTCGCGATAGCGGCGCAGATGGTCGCGGACCTCCGCCAGATCGTCGCGCTGCGCCGCCTGCTGCGCGGCGGACACGGGCGTTCCGGCCGTCCGGGATGCCTCGACCGATTTTGGGGCGGCCCGCATGCCGGCCAGTTCCGCTACGGCCTCTTCATAGTTGTCCGTATAGATCAGCCGGTTGCCGACCGCAACGGCGATCTTTTTCAACTGCGGCATCTTGGCTTCCGAAGCCTGGATGTAAATCGGCTCGATGTACAGCAGCGTGTCGCCCACGGGCAGCACCAGCATCTGTCCGCGCAGCACCTGCGAGCCCTGCTGGTTCCACAGCGTCAGGTCCTTCGAGATTGTCTGCTCCTGGCTGATGCGCGCCTCGATCTGCATCGGCCCGAAGACCAGTTGCTGCTTGGAAAGCTGCAGGAAATGCAACTCGCCGAGCTTATCGCCGTCGCATCGCGCCAGCATCAGCCCGATGAGATTGTCCTTGTTGCGCGGCGTGAACGTCGTCATCAGCAGAAACTCCGGCTCGTCGCTTTCCGGCAGCGAGGCCACGAGGTAGGTCGGCGTCACCGATTCCGGCTTGCCCGAAGTGCCGTTGATGCCGCGCGAAAGGTCCCACATGTCCTCCTTGTTGAAGAACGCCTCGACGTTGGTCATATGGTAAGTGCGGTAGATCTCCGCCTGTAACTGGAACAGCACCTCGGGATAGCGGGCGTGCGCTCGCAGCGCCGGCGGCATGGCCGCCACATCCTGGAACAGATGCGGGAACAGAGTCCGGTACGCCTTCAGAATCGGATCGTTCGCGTCGAATGCATACAGGTGGACCGTGCCGTCATAGGCGTCCACCGTGGCCTTCACCGAGTTGCGGATGTAGTTGATCTCGCCGTAGGCGCGCGTCTCCAGCAGCTTCGAATACGGGTGTGACGAGGAGGTCGTGTATCCGTCCACGATCCACACCAGCCGCCCTTCGGGCGTGATCACCAGATAGGCATCCGGATCCCAGGCCAGGAACCCCGCGATGGTCTCCATCCGCTCATGCACGTTGCGCCGGATCATCATGCGGCTTTCCGATTCCAGGTAGGAGGTCAGCATGATGTTCCAATCGCCCGTGGAGACGGCAGCCGCCAGGCGGTGGAACGGCGTCGACATCGGGAAGCCCCCCGGCCCGTCGTAGTGGTTGTACTTGTTGCCCGCGCCCGAGGGGTAGTTGAATTCCTCTTGTCCCGTGCCGACGAACACCGGCTCGTGCGTCACCTCGCCGAAGTACAGCTCCGGGCGCGTTAGCTGCAGCGACTTCGTCCGGATCTCCGGCGGGGCATTCTGAATGAGCAGTTGCGGCAGTCCGTCCGAGGTGATCCTCGAAGCCTCCGCCACCACTACGCCGT
>JBEKHU010000241.1:4326-9956 GCA_050012115.1 Bryobacteraceae bacterium
AGCCATGCGTGTAGATGAAATGGGGATTGATCCAGCGGCCCCGCGCGTCCGCCGGCAACTGCCTCACGTCGAGTTCGCGCGGCGTGATCAGCAATTGCCTCAACTGCCCGTCAATCTGGTAGCGGTCCACGTCGGTGTCGGCGAAGACATAGTACGGGCGCAGTGCCTGGATCTGGGTCACCGTGTCATGGAATGCGCGCCAGTCCCACAGCCGCACGTTGTCCAGCAGCAGCTTGTGCCGCGCCGGATCGACCGTCCCTGCCATGTTTGCCGCAAACTCGACCTCGTGCGTCCTCTGCGACAGTCCCCAGGCCTCGCGCGTCGCCTGGATGTGCCGGGCGATGTACGGCTTCTGGATCGTGATCTCGCTCGGCCGCACGTACAGCGCATTCGCCATATAAGGCACCACGAGATACACCACGTACGCCGCCGGCAGCACCAGCGCGAAACGCAACCGGTGCGCGAAGAACGCCACGGCGGCCGCCACGCTCGTCACTATCAGGAGGCCGAGCAGCGGCAGCGTCAGGTGCTCGTCCACCCAGTCGATGCCGACCAGCGATCCATGGTCTTCAAACAGCAGGTCGAAGCGGTCGAAGTAGAATCGCGCCGCCAGCGCCAGGAAGAACACCCCCGCCGCGATTCGGAAAAACCGTCCCTCCAGGGCCGCCCCGAGCTGCAGCGAGCGCAGGTCGAAGGTAGCGCCGCCCTCGCCGAAATCCTCGAAGTGCTTCGCCTGCTGGCTCAGCGACCAGCCGCGCGCGGTCAGCCAGTAAATGAACGCGCCGCCCAGCGACAGCGCCAGCACCGTGCGCAGCAGCACGCCGTAGAACGGCAGATCGAAGAAGTAGAACGTCAGCGGCCGGCCGAAAACCGGATCGTGCCACGCCCCCGCCGCCGCGCCCATCCCGCCGAAATACCGCACCACCGTCCACGAATCCACCGTCGCGAAGGCCACCATCAGCGACAGCAGCACCAGAACGAGACCGCTCAGTCGCGCATACAGCCGGTGTCCCCGCAGACTCGTGCCCGCTGACTTCAACCCGCGCGCATGGGCCACGAAGAACACGGCGAACAGAATCACCGTCGCCGCCATCACCGGACCGGTGCCGTAAGCCAGCATCGCGATCCACGTGTCCCGTTGCCCGATCTCGCCCCACCACTGCCAGTCGATCGCGAATCCGGCCAGCCAGCGGCCCGCGATCAGAATGGCAAATACGACGGCGACCAGCACCACTATCCAGCGGCGCGCTTTCGGCACAGGGTTGATGTAATCCATGGAAGGGACTCCTGCTCCTCAGTCTAGCCCGGTTGTTTCGCCATGATCGTAGCGAGGCGCGATGAGAGGGCCCCAACATCAAACAATGCCACGAGGCGCGCGACCGTAGCCGCCCGCAGGCGT
The DNA here is from genome assembly GCA_050012115.1 of Bryobacteraceae bacterium. Lineage (GTDB taxonomy): Bacteria > Acidobacteriota > Terriglobia > Bryobacterales > Bryobacteraceae > CAIVVT01. The sequence goes on from JBEKHU010000241.1 coordinate 5,726, forward strand.
ACTCGACTGTACGTCGAGGACGGCGACCGAGCGCAACTTAAGTAGATGCGGCCGTATCGCGCGCCGCAGCCGATTGCTGGTGAAACATCCGGGCTAGGCTCCCCCGCCCCCCGGCGTGGCACAACTCCTCGCCGCGCCTCCGCTCGTTCTCACGCTCGTCGACAGCTTTGAGGATCTCCTGACCCTGGCGCTCGTCCCCGCAACGCGGGCTACTGCTTTGGTGGGTCGTCCGGTTTCGGCGTTTCGTCCGGCTTGACCGTGATCTGCGGCGGCTCGGTCTTGCCGGCGGGCTTCTTCGCCTTGGGATCTTCTTCATCCGGGAACGAGATGTCGCTTTCCACCTGCAGCACCTGCGACTCGACGTTGAACTTGCGGTAGTTCTTGAACTCGATCTCGTTCTTCGTGCAGTTGAACATGTGGGTTTCGCACGCCAGGTTCTCGCTCCGCACCGGCATCAGGTACTTCTTCTCGCCGATATTGACCCACTCGTAGTCCACGATCGACTCGACCTTGTCCACCGGGTAGTCGGTAGGCAACGACTTCGTGCCCATCTCGACCCTCAACGTGCGCCCGCTTTGCGGCTCGATCCACACCACCCCGCTATAGGCAGGCTTCACCGCGTAACCCATCCGGACTGTCCAGTGCGAGTCGGCCTGGGCCACCGAGAACTCGTACTCCTTGGCCTTCATCCCGGAGGCTGTCGAGTCGCCCCGGAGCTTGAATCGCGTGTGCGTCCGGGGATCGAAAATATCGCCCAGCACGCTCCCGAACTCCCCTGTCGACCACTGCCCGCTGTCCTCCGGCGAGCCCTTCTTCAGCGCCTTCCCGTTCTTCCGGACGTTCCGGTAATCCTCCTTGCCGTTGTTGAACATCAGTTCGACCTCGACCTGGTCCCTATACTTCCACACCGGCTTGAGCGTCTTGCTTTCGTACCGCTTCGTCACCTGGTCGCAGATGAAATTGGGAAGAGTGTCGACGAAATCGAACGCCGCGTCGCGTGCTTTCTCGATCAGCGCCTCCGCTGGCGGCAACCGGCGCGCCGGAACTGGCTCCCTGGCCTCCGCGGGCCCCGTCGCGCCTGGCGCGCTTGCCGGCGCCGTCTCCTTGCGATCCGCCGCCGCCGGCTGCGAATCATCCCGCGGCAGGTCGCGCAACGGCTGCGGGATGTTCTCTTCGGTCTTCGCCGGACCTGAATCGACGTGCTTCTTCGCCGGGCCTCCATGCCGCAGAACCGGCTTGCCCGGGTCATCTTCCTTCGGCGGCGGCTGTTGCTCGCTCGGCTGCTGCTCGCTCGGCTTCGGTTCGGCCGGCGGCTGCTGCGCCCGCAGCCCGCCCGCCCCCAACACGGCGCCCAGCGCGCAAATGCCAATCAGCAGGCGCATGTTTCCCTTGCTGTTAGATGCGCGGCCCCGGCGCGAGGGTTACCGCGGATTCCCCGGCACGAACCCATTCACCGCCAGCCAGTCCTTCAACCGCGCCGGCCACGTCCCCAGCACCGGGTCCTTCGGCGCCAGCCCCACCCCGTGCTGCCCTTCCTGGTAGATGTGCATCTCCGCCTTCACGCCCGCCCGCCGCAGCGCCAGGTAATACAGCACGCTGTTCTCCGGCGGCACGCCCGTGTCCCCGCTCGTGTGGAACAGGAACGTCGGCGGCGTGTCCGGCGTCACCTGCAGTTCGTTAGACAGGTTCCACACCAGCGTCGGATCCGGCGGATTGCCCAGCAGGTTCCACATCGACCCGCTGTGCGTGTAGATCGTCGTGAACGAGATCACCGGGTACACCAGCACCGCGAAATCCGGCCGCTCCCCTTTCTGATAATGCGTCGACAGCGTCGAGGCCAGGTGCCCGCCCGCCGAGAAGCCCATCACCCCCACCCGTTTGGGGTCGATCCCGTACTCGCCAGCGCGCTCGCGGATCGTGCGCATCGCCTTGCGCGCGTCATCCAACGGCGCCGGATGATGGTAGCGCGGCCCCAGCCGGTATTTCAGCACGAATGCCGTCACGCCGAACGAGTTGTAGAACTCGCCGATCTGCTTGCCCTCGTGGTCCATCGCCAGCGCGCCGTAGCCCCCGCCGGGACACACCAGCACCGCCGCGCCGTTCGGGCTCGCCGGCCGGTACCAGGTCAGCGCCGGCTTGTCCACATCCTCCTTGCCCACCGCGCCCGGCGCGCCGTCCGGCCACAGCAGTTCCATCTGCGGCCCTTGCCCTAGACCCGCATAAGGCGCCAGAAACAGCGCCGGAGCCAGCATCAGAATCGCGCTTCGCATCACGCCCGTTCTATCACACCCCGCCCCGCTTCGCTGCCCTGACTGGCCTCTTGAAGCCGCGCCGAGGTTGGCACAGCGGCCTGAGCAGGTGGAACTTCCTGTTGCCTGCTCTCGTATGGCGTACTGGGCCTGAATTGGGCCGGCTCCCGGCTTCGCCCTTGTTGTGGGCAGGAAAGCTTTTTGGGCGCGAAGAAGGGCCGCCGGATCCGTCGGCATGGGTCGATGCCGCCCGGTTGTCGGCTCCTCGGGCGCCCTGGCACTTCCGCTTCAAAGGAGAGAGTATGTTCTGCACGTTTTGCGGTTTATCGGTCCCTGCGGAGCAGTCCGTCTGTCCCAACTGTGGTCGTAGTATGACTGGGTCGCACGTCGCCAGCGCGGCGCGGACGCGGGTCGCCGCACACGTCCATCTGCTGGCCATCCTGTGGTTCGTCATCGGTTCGTTCTGGCTCGTTCCGGCCGTCATCATGGCTGTGCTGGCCGCATTCATCACCGCGCCGCTGGTGGCGGAGGGAGTGGACAAGATCGCGCTCGTGCTCGCGCCGGGGGTGTTCGTTGTCTTGTGCGTCGTCTTCCTTGCATCGGCCGTCCTCCGGTTTGTGGCTGGATGGGGCCTGCTCAAGATGCGGCCCTGGGGCCGGACATTTGCGCTGGCGATGGGTTTCTTCAGCCTCATCCAGCCGCCGTTCGACACCGCGCTCGGTGTTTACACGCTGTTCGTGCTCCTGCCCGATGCCGCTGCCGACGAATATCGGCAGATGTGCCAGCCACCCATGCTCCGGGCAACGGGCGCCGCGTCGGCAACCGCAGGGTAGGAACGCCTTGATGACCGGCCCGTGGTCTCAATAGGGTTGCGCGTCCGCCCGGGGTGGAGGACCGCCTTCGGTTTGCCCGAGCGGTTGCTTGGCGCGGCGGGGACGTTCGGGCGTCCCGACGTTGCGCGAGTCTGTCAGCAGCGTCACCGTGACCGAGGCCAGCGTTTCGTTCGTCAGCGGATCGACCAGGAAGAACTGCTGGCCGTCCTGAACATATGGGTAGCTCGGCGCGCTGCCGGAAGATCCCCCGGTGGCCACCAGTTGGCCGCTGGCCGAGTCCATGTGCACCTCAACGCTGTTGTGCCCCGGCGCGTTCCACGAGAGCATTGTCCGGCCGTAGTGGTTCCCATTGGACACGGGAATCGGATTCGGACTGGCGCTGATCCACGGCGTCGTACTCACCACTGGCTGAACGACGAACAGGATCGGGTTCGTCTGACCGCCGCTCGGCGCCGGATTCTTTACCATGATGGAGTGGCTCCCCGCCGTAGCGATCAGTTCGGCCGGTACGCTGGCTATCAACACATTCGCACTGACATAGAACGTGGTCAGAGCCGCCCCGTCCCAAGTAACCTTCGCGCCGTCGACAAAGTTGATTCCGCTCACCGTCAGCGTGAAGCCCGCGCCGCCGGCCTGCGCCCAGGACGGGGAAAGCGCGCCCGTGAACGGCAGGGACGTGCTCGCGCTACCGCCGGCCACCTTGCGGACGCGGCCGCTTCCTTCCTCCGCAAAGTACAGGTTACCGGCCCCATCCACGGCCATCCCCCATGGCCCATCGAGCGCTGCGCTGGTGGCGGGACCGCCGTCGCCCGTCGAACCTGCGTTGCCGTTCCCGGCGTAGGTGGAGATGATCCCGTTCGGCGCCACTTTGCGGATGCGGCCGTCCGTCAAGTACACATTGCCTCCCGCATCCACCGCCACGCTCCACGGATTGTTCAACGCCACGCTCGCAGCTGGGCGGCCATCGTCCAGAGGGCCACTCCAGTTGCCATTGCCCGCGTACGTGGTAATGATACCGGTCGCGTCCACCTTGCGGACGCGGTTATTCCCGGAATCCGCGATGTAGACGTTGCCCGCTGCATCCGCCGCTACGCCTTGCGGCCAATCCAGCGTCGCGCTCGTCGCCGGTCCGCCATCGCCGGAGAAACC
>JBEKHU010000242.1:0-5618 GCA_050012115.1 Bryobacteraceae bacterium
AGAACAGGGCAATCTTGTCGCGCTGGTCCTGCGGGATCGGGCGCTCGCTGCGGCAGATCAGGATGTCGGGCTGAATTCCCATCGCCCGCAGTTCCTTAACGCTGTGCTGAGTCGGCTTGGTCTTCAGCTCCTGCGCGGCGGCGATCCACGGTACGAGAGTCACGTGCACGAACAGCGTGTTGCGGCGGCCTAGTTCGTGGCGCATCTGCCGGATGGCTTCTGTGAAGGGTTGCGACTCGATGTCGCCCACGGTCCCGCCGATTTCCACAATGACGACATCCACGCCGTCGCTCACCTTCCTCGCCGCCGCCTTGATCTCATTGGTGACGTGGGGAATCACTTGCACGGTCTTGCCCAGGTAGTCGCCTCGCCGCTCCTTCGTGATAATCCGCTCGTAAATTCTGCCGGACGTGAGATTGTTGTTCTGCGAAAGCTGGGCGTGCGTGAAGCGCTCGTAGTGGCCGAGATCCAGGTCCGTTTCAGCGCCGTCGTCGGTTACGAAGACCTCGCCATGTTGAAACGGGCTCATCGTACCGGGGTCCACGTTCAGGTACGGGTCGAACTTCTGCATGTTGACCTTCAAGCCCCGGCTCTCCAGCAGGCACCCGATCGACGCTGCCGTAATCCCCTTGCCTAAGGAGGAAACCACGCCGCCGGTCACAAAGATGTACTTAGCCATTTTTTCTGTTCAGCCCCCCGAGGGAAATGAGCCGCTCCACCGCCTTCAGATCTTCCGGAGTGTCGACCCCGATGGTGTCCGAGTCGGTCTCGGCCACGCGGATCGGGATGCCGTTCTCCAGGGCCCTTAATTGCTCGAGTTTCTCAGCCTCCTCCAGCGGGCCTCGCGGCAGGCGCGAATAGCCGAGCAGCAAGCTCCGGCGAAAAACATACAGCCCAATATGTTTCCACGACACGCCCTGCCCGCTGCGGTCATACGGGATCGGCGACCGGGAGAAGTAGAGCGCGTCGCCGTTAGACGCGGTCACGACTTTCACGACGTTCGGGTTGAGGAGTTCCTCGGGGTCGAGAATCCGCTTTTTCAATGTCGCCATCTCGCAACCTGGATCGTCTAACAGAGCGAGGATCGCGGCGTCGATTGCGGCTGGATCGATTAGAGGTTCGTCTCCCTGAATGTTGACAATAATCTGCGCATCCGTGGAAGCTGCCGCCTCGGCCACGCGGTCGGTGCCCGAGGGATGGTCGGCACGCGTCAGCAGCACTTCCGCGCCGAAGCCTCTGGCGGCGGAGGCGATTTCGAGGCTGTCGGTCGCAACCATCACCCGGTTCAAGTACCTGGATTGCCGACTGCGCTCCCAGACATGCTCGATCATGGGTTTGCCGCCGAGTCGGGCGAGAGGTTTGCCGGGGAATCTACTGGATGCGTGTCGGGCTGGAATGACTCCCAGAATCGAGGGGCGCACAATCGAGAATAGCACAAAAAGAGCACGTGCTATACTTGCGATGGCTGAACTGGAGTCGAATGCCGCTCTCGACTTATAAGTTATTGTTTTTGATAGGCTTGGCCGCTACCTGCCTGGCGCCGCTCGAGCTCCGCGCACAAGAGGCGCGGCCCCAAATCCAGCCGCGCCCGAAACCCGCTCAGACAGGGCCGGAAGCGGACAATCAGCGCCTGGCGCCCAATCTGCGCATCGACACGAACCTGGTTCTCATTCCCGTCACAGTCACCACCCCCTTGAACCAGTTTGTGACCGGAATGGAAAAAGATAACTTTCGTCTCTTCGAAGACAAAGTCGAGCAAGATATCGCCTATTTTGCCAGCTTCGACGCTCCGCTTTCGGTTGGCCTGGTTTTCGACGCCAGCGGCTCTATGGGCAACAAATTGAACAAATCACGCCAGGCGGCGGCCGAGTTCTTCAAGACCGCCAACCCCGAAGACGAGTTCTTTCTGGTTCAATTCAACGACCGTCCTCAGCTCGTGATGGCGTTCACGCGAGCGACTGAAGAAATACAAAACCGCCTGACCTTCACGCAGGCCAAAGGGCGCACGGCGTTGCTCGACGGCATCTACATGGCGCTCCAGGAGTTGCGCAAGAGTAGGAACCCCCGTCGCGCGCTTTTGGTGATTTCCGATGGCGGCGACAATTCTAGCCGCTATACGGAAAGCGAGGTCCGCAACCTTCTACGCGAAGCCGACGCGCAACTTTACGCCATGGGCGTCTTCGAACCGATCGGCTCGCGCTCGCGGACTGCTGAAGAGCTCGCGGGCCCGGGGTTGCTGAGTGAGCTAGCCTCCATGACTGGCGGGCGTCACTTCCCCGTTGAGAATCTGAATGACCTGCCCGACATTGCGGCGAAGATCGGAATTGAACTCCGCAACCAGTACGTTCTGGGATATACATCGAAAAACCAGACCCGCGACGGGAAATACCGCCGGGTGACGGTAAAATTGAATCAGCCGCGCGGTCTGCCCCCACTGAAGGCTCTGTACCGGCAAGGTTATTATGCGCCCAGTCAGTAAGGCCTTTGGCCTCGATATCCTCCTATTGATCCTCCTGGGATTGTCCGGCGCGCTCGCCTCCGCTCAGGACGAGCCTTTCGTCATCCGCACAGACACCCGCCTGGTCGTGCTGCATATGAGCGTCTCGGACCATTCCGGCAAACTCGTCACCAACCTCTCGCGCGATGTTTTCAAGGTTTTCGAGAACAACGTCGAGCAGCAGGTGAAAGTGTTCAAGCGGGAAGATATTCCCGTTTCCCTCGGGATCATCGTCGACAACAGCGGCAGCATGCGCGGCGAGAAACGAGAGCGAGTGGAGCACGCCGTCATTCAACTGGTCAAGGCCTCGAACAGGCAGGATGAGGTCTTCATCGTCAACTTCAATGACGACGCCTACCTGGATGTGCCTTTCACGAACGACATTCACAAGATGGAGGAGGGCATCGCGCGCATCGACTCCAAGGGCGGCACGGCCATGCGCGACGCGGTCTCGATGTCCATCGATTACATGAAACAGGAGGGCAAGATCGACAAGAAAGTCCTGCTGATCGTGACCGACGGCAACGACACCACTTCGACTGGCATTACTCTGGAGAAGCTGGTTGAGAAGGTTCACAAGAACCCCGAATTGCTGATCTACGCCATTGGCATCCTCGGCGAAGAGGACCGCCGCGAGGCGGGGAAGGCCAAGCGCGCTCTCGATTCTTTGACCAAGGCTTCGGGCGGCTTCAGTCTGTATCCGAAGGATATTGGTGAGGTGGAGAGCATGGCCCAGGAAGTGGCGCATGACATTCGCAACCAGTACGTCCTCGCCTACACCCCGTCAAATCAGAACCTGGACGGGAGTTTCCGTCAGATCAGAGTCGTCGCCGGCAAGTATACAGTGCGGACACGCACCGGCTATTACGCCACGCCGGAGGAACCCAAGAAGCACGCCCCCGCCTCCCCTCAGCCCCAACCTGCGAACTGAGGGCCGTACTGAATCAAGCGATGAGAGTCAGGGGCGGGCCCGCCTCCGTTGACTGATGCTCGGGGGCGATTCTCCGAGTATCGTTTTCGCCACCTTTTCTTGGGCGAATTGCTCCAGTCGGGACCGTATTCCGCGAGCACATGCTGTGCCAGCCGACGCCGATGTGGGACGCTTTCGTTGCGCCATACTGGCAGTAGCCATGGCCTATTTGCTTGCTTTGGATCAGGGGACGACATCGTCACGCGCGATTGTTTTCCGCGATGATGCCACCATTGTGGGCGTCGCCCAGCGGGAATTCACTCAGCTCTATCCGCAACCCGGCTGGGTGGAGCACGATCCGCGCGAGATCTGGAGTACCCAAGTCGCGGTTGCCATCGAAGCCCTGGGAGAAGCGGGTCTGGCGCCCAGCCAAATCGCGGCCCTAGGGATCACCAACCAGAGAGAGACGACCATCGTTTGGGACCGCAAGACGGGTGAGCCCGTCTACAACGCGATCGTGTGGCAAGACCGGCGCACCGCCGATTTCTGCTCGCAGTTGAAAGGCGATGGCGTCGAGCCCGAAGTGCAGAGCAGAACAGGCCTGCTGCTCGATCCCTACTTCTCCGGGACCAAGTTGCGCTGGATCCTCGATCACGTTAAGGGCGCACGAGCGCGCGCCGGACGCGGTGAGCTGGCCTTCGGCACTGTCGACACGTGGTTGATCTGGAACCTCACCGGCGGGCGCGTTCACGCGACCGATGTCTCCAATGCATCGCGGACGCTCATGCTGAACCTCGAAACGGCCGGCTGGGACGATGAAATGCTCAGGCTGCTGGGCGTGCCGCGCGCAATGCTGCCGGAAGTGCTCGCATCGAGTAGTCTCTACGGCGAGGTAACCTCTCCACTCGTCAGGTGGTCTTTCCCGATCGCGGGCGTGGCCGGCGATCAGCAGGCGGCGCTGTTCGGCCAGGCGTGTTTCGAGCCGGGGATGGGCAAAAACACGTACGGCACGGGATGTTTTTTACTCCAGAACACCGGCACCGCGCCGGTCGTATCGAAGAACCGTCTGCTGACGACCATCGCCTGGCGTACGTCCGAGTCGCTCGAGTACGCCCTGGAAGGCAGCGTGTTCATCGGCGGCGCGGTAGTGCAATGGCTGCGCGACGGGTTGAAGTTGATTCGGTCGGCGGCCGAGAGTGAGGCGCTTGCCGCAAGTGTTCCGGATTCGGGCGGCGTATTCCTGGTGCCGGCATTCGTGGGCCTCGGCGCGCCGCATTGGGACCCGTATGCCCGCGGTGCGATGTTCGGGCTGACGCGGGGGACGACTGAGGCTCACGTGGCGCGCGCGGCTCTGGAATCGATCGCACTGCAATCGGCGGACCTGTCGGAAGCAATGAACCTCGACGCCCAGCAGGAGTTAAGAGAACTCCGCGTCGACGGTGGTGCATGCCGCAACAACCTCCTCCTGCAGATGCAGGCCGATTTCCTCCAGGTGCCGGTTGTGCGCGCGGCCGTGACGGAAACGACAGCGCTCGGGGCGGCCTATCTGGCGGGACTCGCGACGGGCGTTTACAAAAACACCGGTGAGATTTCATCGCAGTGGCGAGCGGAGAGGCGTTTCGATCCGCAGATGCCGGCTGAACAGGCAGGGACGTTGCGGGCGCGTTGGAAGCGCGCCGTCGAGCGGTCCCGCGGCTGGGCGCAGGACTGAATTGCGTCTTCAGGGCCGCGAAGCGAACAAGTTGTTGCGGCAGACCCAGTCCGTTCCGGCTGTGCCTCTGAAAAGGCGATCGCGACTGCTCCACGGAGCGAGGGGATGAGGACATTATGCGTCGCGAAGAGATGTTGGCCCGCCTGAGCGAAGATCGCAAAGCTTGGGATTTCGTCGTCATTGGCGGCGGGGCGACGGGGGCGGGTATCGCACTGGATGCCGCCAGCCGCGGCTACGATGTCGCTCTTGTCGAGCGCAGCGACTTCGGCGCGGGCACGTCCAGCCGTAGCACCAAGCTCGCGCATGGTGGCGTGCGCTACCTCGAGCAAGGCAACGCTGCGCTCGTCATGGACGCGCTGCGCGAGCGCGGGGTGATGCGGGAAAACGCGCCGCACTTGGTCAGCGATTTGGCCTTCGTCGTGCCGAACTACGAGTGGTGGGAAGCGCCGTTTTATGGCGTGGGTCTCCGGCTCTACGACCTGCTGGCCGGGCGATACGGC
>JBEKHU010000243.1:0-5588 GCA_050012115.1 Bryobacteraceae bacterium
GCCGCTGGCGCCGCCCTGGACGGAGACGCCGGCGACCGCGCCGCGCTCGCACAGAATCGCCGTGCAGCCGGTGAGGGCATCGAAATCAGAAACATGACCCACGCGGATGCCGTCGATATCCGTAAGTCCCTTGGTTGTCATATGTCAAAGCGCCCGCAGGGGGCCAGAGGCCGGAAAAAGGCCCGTCGCCCGTATGCTAGCATCAGTGTTCGCAGGGTGGGTTTCCATTGTTCGACCTGCTGAAACGCCCGATACTGACCTTCCAGGAATTCGTGCTGCTATCCACGCGCGCGATCCGGGGCATTTTCCAGCAGCCGCACTACTGGGACGACGTGTTCGTGCAGATGGACCTGATCGGAATCGGCAGTCTGCCGGTAGCCCTGCTGACCGGGTTCTTCAGCGGCGCCGTGCTGGCGTTGCAGATGTCGAGGGCGCTGCAGACCTACGGCCAAACCAGCAGCGTGGGCCAACTGGTGTCGGTCGCACAGATTCGCGAGATGGGGCCGGTGCTGACGGCGATCATGGTGGCCGGGCGCAACGCGACGGGCATGGCCAGCGAGATCGGGTCGATGAAAGTCACCGAGCAGATCGACGCCATGCGCGCGCTGGGCACCGATCCGGTGTTGAAGCTGGTGACGCCGCGGCTGATCGCCACGGCGGTCATGCTGCCGTTGCTGACGATTCTGGCGGATTTCGTGGGCCTGGTCGGCGGGTGGCTGGTGTCGTGCGTGATGCTGAGCCTGACGACGGGCTCGCATTACTGGATCACGGCGTGGCGCATTCTGGAATACAACGACCTGTCGCAGGGGCTGGTCAAGCCCTTCGTTTTCGCCAACGTGCTGACGCTGGTGGGCTGCTTCTACGGCATGCGGACCGAGGGCGGCACGCAGGGCGTCGGCCGCGCCACGACGCAGGCGATGGTGGTGGCCAGCGTGTGGATCGTCGTGCTGACGTTTTTCATCGGGCGGATTTTCGTCTCGCTGTGAGGAACGATGCCGAAACGCCTGGCTCCGCAACTTGCCTTTGACGATGTCAGCCTGCGCTTCGACGAGACGACCGTGCTGGAGCACATTTCCTTCGAGCTCGGAGGCGGCGAGACGCTGATCGTGTTGGGCGCGGCGGGCAGTGGCAAGACGGTGTTGCTGAAGATCGCGCTGGGGCTGCTGCGGCCAAGCGAGGGGCGGCTGATCCTGTTCGGGAAAGACGTCACATCATGCAGCGAGCGGCAGTGGTTCGACGTGCGCAGCCGCATCGGCGTGCTGTTTCAGGAAGGCGGTCTGTTCGACTCGCTGAACATTGCCGACAACGTGGCGTACCCCCTGGAAAACCAGCGGTTGTTGAGATGCCCGCCGGAGCAGATTTTGCCCAAGGTCGAAGAGTCGCTGGAGTTCGTCGAACTCGGACAGACGCTCGAGAAGTACCCCAGCGAGTTGTCGGGTGGCATGCGGCGCCGCGTGGGGATTGCGCGGGCCATCGTATCGCAGCCCGAATTGATGCTTTACGATTCGCCGACGGCGGGACTCGATCCAATCACAGCCAACACGATCGTGGCGCTGATCGCCAAGGGCCGCGACGTGCGCCAGGCGACGACGGTGATGGTGACGCAACGTTACCAGGACGGAGAGATCCTGGCGGGGTTCCGCTACGACGCCAGCACGGGCGAACTGCGCCCGGCGCGCGGCAACGGCGACGCCACGCGCACGCGCTACCTTGTACTCAAGGAAGGCCGGACGGTGTTCCTGGGGACGCCGCAGGAGCTAGGCACATGCACGGATCCGTATGTCGTTAAGTTCATTCCGCATACCTGAGTTCGTGGGAAGCTAGGAGGAGCCCATGCCGTCGCCAACAAAAGTCGCCTGGTCGCAGTTGAAGGTCGGCATCATGGCCATGATCGCGCTGGCTATCGTGGCCGTGCTGGTGTTCCTCATGACGGGCGCGAACAACCCGTTCAGCGAAAAGTTTACGCTCTACACTTACTTTCCCGATTCGGTTGCCATGACCGAGGGCGCAGCGGTGCGGCTCAACGGAATTCTGGTCGGCAAGGTGAGCGGCATCGAGCTGACCGGCGAAGCAAACAACAAGCGCGCGGTGCGCATGACGATGGAGATCGACCAGCGGTTCCGGGCCATCATCCCCAAGGACAGCGAAGTCGGCTTCGGCTCGGAAAACGTGCTGGGGACGAAATACCTGAACATCGAGCGGGGGCAAAGTCCGGAGCATGTACAGGCCGGCGCGGAGATCAAGAGCAAGGACGAAAAAGACCTGATGGAGATGCTGCAGTCGGCATCCCCGCTGCTGGAGAGCATGCAGGTGATCCTGAAGCGTGTGGACGGGCTCGTGGCGCAGCTCGAAGCGGGCAAGGGGAGCCTTGGCAAGCTGCTCTACGACGAGGAGCTGTATCGGAAGGTCAACGTGATTCTCGACGATTTCCAGAAGGTCACGCACGCGCTGTCGAGCGGGCAGGGCACACTGGGCGCAATGCTATACGACCAATCGTTGTACAACGAGGTGCGGGGCACGGTGAAACGGCTGGACAGCCTGCTCGACGGCATTCAGAAGGGCGAGGGCACGGCAGGCAAACTGGTCAAGGATCCGGCGCTGTATGACGAGCTCAAGCAAAGCTCCACGGAGTTGAAGGCACTGCTGGCCAACCTGAATGCCGGCAAGGGGACCGCAGGCAAGCTGCTGACCGAAGACGCGCTGCACGCTGAGGCGATCGCCACGCTGAACCGGCTGAACGGCACGCTGGACAAGCTGAACGCGGGCCAGGGCACGCTGGGCCAGTTGATGGTCAATCCGGCACTGTACGAAAACCTCGTGGGCACGTCGTCGGAGATGAACGAGCTGATGAAGTCGTTCCGCAAGAACCCGAAGAAGTTCCTGACGATCCAGCTCAAGCTGTTCTGATGGCTGGCGGCGCGAAATACTTGGCGGTCAACGCCGACGACTTCGGCTTCACCCGCGATGTCAATGCGGGGATCATCGAGGCGCGCGTCAAAGGCATACTCACGTCGACAACGCTGATGGCCAACGGCGCGGCGTTCGAAGACGCAGTGCGACTGGCGCGCGAGCACCCGGAGCTCGACGTCGGCGCGCACTTCGTTCTCGTTGGTGGCAATTCCGTACTGCAGCCGCAGCGCGCCCTGCCGCGCACGGCGGGGCGATTGGCGGCGGTTGTCGCGCTGCACCGCATCGACGTTTACTCGGAACTACGCGCGCAGATGGATAAGATCGCGGCAGCGGGGATACACCCGACGCATCTGGACACGCACAAGCACACGCACCTGCTGGGGCCGGTGCTCGAAGCCGTGGCGCGACTGGCCGAGGAGTACGGGGTGCGCTGGGTGCGCCGCCCGTTCGACCTGCCGCTCACGGGCGCGCCGGAGGATGTGCCGTTCACGACGCGCGCGCTGAGCCGCGCGTTCTCCATCGTCCGCGGGCGCTTTCACCGCACCCTGATGCGGCGGGGTTGCGCGACCACCGATTGGTTCGCCGGCTTCCAGATCACCGGGCGTTTCGGAGTGCGGTCCGTCGTCAACCTATTGGACCATCTGCCGGCGGGCACGACGGAGTTCATGGTCCATCCGGGCTTCTACACGGCCGAACTGCGGGCGGCGCGCACGCGTCTGAAGGAGAGCCGGGAACGGGAGCTGCGCGCGCTGTTGGATGCGGAGGTGCTGGCGGCGGTGCGGCGCAACGGCATCCAGCTCGCGGGCTACGACCGTCTGCCGGTCCAGAGCAGCAGAGTCGCCGGTCAGTGAACTGCGGGCGTCAGGGTTCGCGTGCGACTGCTTCCTCTCCGGTGATGAGGCGCGAGTCCACCTGGAACTTGTGGTAGTTCGACCAGGTGGTCTCCGCCGCCAGGTTGAAATGTTTCACCAGTAGCCGCCCGTCCAGGCGCGCCGTCATCTTCGCCGGGAGCCAGACTTCGTCGTTGACCCGGGTCTGCAGAAATGTCATCTGCGCGCCGCGGTCCAGCTTCACGAGGAATCCGCCGAAGGTGATGGGCTGCAGCACCTCGGCCTCGGCGCGTACCCATTGGTAGCTCGACTGGTCGACCCATACCTTTCCGCGTGTTTTCCGGAGCAGGTCGGCGTGCTTTACAGTGGGGTGGAAATCCGGGCGTGGTGTGGCCTCGATCACCCATACCGGCAGGCCGTCGATGGTCTCTGCCCCGGCGAGCTTCAGGAAGTGAGCCTGGGGAACCTCGTGCAGGAACTGGCGGGTCTCGGCGCGGTCTTTCTCCTGTTCAGCTTCGCGTTTGGCCCGCTGTTCCGGAGTTTCCCGCTGGCGCTTGCGGACCTCCTTCTCGAAATCCTCGTCGGCCTTCTTCTTCTCCGGCCCCTCCAGAGGCCGGCCGTTCCTGGCGATGCGCCTTCCGTATTGGCGTCCGTAAAGGTTGACGACGTCGAAGGTCGAGGTCGCCGTTTTGACGACGGCGCCTGATTTGTCGAGGGTCTCGGTCCGCTGGTTCTCGGTGTAGGTGTAATTCCTCAGGCGGGAAGCGTTGATGGTGTCGCGCTCGAGCGAGCGGCGGATGATCGATTCAGCGTCCGGCACGGATTCCTGGGCGATTCCCAGGCCGGCAGCCAGGAAGAACATTGCGGCGAGAGCGCGAATTCCCATCGAGTCCAGTGTAGGCCTCCGCTTGACGGGATCTGCCACAGTGTACACTTGAGTTTGCGGTTGTTAAGTGTTCTTCACCTAGCGGCGGCCCTCCTAGCATGAGGATCTTCTGGTATTCGGGCGACGATCGGACGAGGCAGGCTATGACAGCGAAGCTGTCACAACTGGGACACCTGGTGCGGTGTGCCGAGACGCCGGAACTCCCTCTGGAGGGAGAGGACCTGGTGCTGCTGCAACTGCCGCCTGATATCGATGAATCGATCGTGCTTGTGCGCGAGTTCCGCAGGCGGGCCAGCGACGGCACCCCCCTGGTTGCCCTGGGCGCCTGGCAAGGAGCGGCCGACATCGCACCGATTCTGGACTGCGGCGCCGACGATTACCTCCCCTGCCCGTGTGAGCCGGAGACAGTCGCGCTGAGGCTGGCGGTCGCTGCTCACCTGGCGTGGAAGCACTCGGCCGCAAATGAGCAGAAGCGGCTAGAGGAGCGGGTCGCCCTCACGTCAAAGACAGAGAGTCTGGCGACGCTAGCCGGGAGCCTGGCGCACGACTTCAATAATCTGCTGGCAGCGATCCTGGGCAATGCAGAACTGGCCTTGCTCGACGTATCGCCGCAATCGCCCGTGCGTTACTGCCTCGAACAGATCGACAAGACGTCGCGCCGCGCCGCTGAACTCGCGCGCCAGATGCTGACTTACGCCGTGCGGGCTTCGGACGACTCGAAGTTCAGCGGCATCAACCTGAATGAACTGGTTCAGGAGATGGCGGAACTGCTGCGCATTTCGATTCCCAAGAGCTGTGCGATCCGCTATTACTTCAACCGGCCGCTGCCACTGATCTGCGGCGAGCCGAGCCAGTTGCGGCAGGTGGTGATGAACCTGTTGATCAATGCGGGCGAGTCGATGGGAGAGCGAGGCGGGACGACAATCGTACGCACAGGCACGATCGAGGAAGACGGCCTGCCG
>JBEKHU010000244.1:0-5579 GCA_050012115.1 Bryobacteraceae bacterium
TTCCCGGGCCAGAGCGTGACGATCACCGACGCGGCCGCTTACGGCGTGATCCTGACGCAAGTCCGCGGCACACAAGGCAAACTAATCGTCGAGACCCCGAGCTTGATCCGTTATGGCGAGATGACCATGGACGAGGTGTTCGTCTCAGCCGCGGCGGCCAAAGCCGGTTTGAGGATCGCTAACACGAGCCGCGAAGAGAACCTGGTCATGCTCAAGCATTTCGGCCCGAACAATCCGGAAGCCGCGCCGCTGATCAAGAAGTGAAGGCAAGGAAGACATGGCAGTAAAGACTCTAGGAGTTGGCCTCATAGGATGCGGCTTCATGGGCCGCACGCACTCTAACGCATACCGGCGATTGAACAACTTCTTTCCGGTCGAGCACCGGCCGGTGCTGAAGGCGATCTGCGACGTCAACGTGGAGAAGGCCAAACAATTCCTGGACGTATGGGGCTACGAGCGCGCCGAGCCGGATTGGCGCAGATTGATGGCCGCCGAGGATATCGATCTGATCGACATCTGCGTGCCGAATTGCGCGCACAAGGAGATCGCCGTGGCTGCGGCGAACGCCGGCAAGATGATCATCTGCGAGAAGCCGCTGGCCATGAACGCGGCCGAGGGCGAGGAGATGGTGCGCGCGGTGGAAGCGGCCCATGTCCCGAACCTGATTTCCTTCAACTACCGGCGCGTGCCTTCGATCGCGCTGGCCAAGCAGATCGTCGACGAAGGACGCATCGGTCGGGCGTTCCACTACCGCGCGACGTACTTGCAGGATTGGACCATTTCGACCGACGTGCCGCAGGGCGGCGATGCTCTGTGGCGGCTCGACGCGAAGGTTGCCGGCAGCGGTGTAACGGGCGACCTTCTGGCGCACTCCATCGACACGGCGATGTGGCTCAACGGACCGATCACGCGAGTGGTGGGAAAGACAGAGACCTTCGTCAAGGAGCGCAAGCACGTCATGACCGGAAAAGTGGAACCGGTCAGCATCGACGATGCGTGCATGTTTCTGGCGGAGTTCGCCAACGGCTCCATGGGGACGTTCGAATCCACGCGTTATGCGCGCGGCAGGAAGAATTTCAACACCTTCGAGCTGAATGGCGCCGACGGCAGCATCTGCTTCGACCTGGAGGAGCCGGAGTACCTCCAGTTCTTCGAGTACAAGCAGTTGCAGTCCGGCAAGAAGATGGAATCCCATCTGACCGGCTGGCGCAAGATCCACGTCACCAACTCGGAGCACCCCTACATGAGCCGCTACTGGGTTCCCGGCACGTGCATCGGATACGAGCACACGTTCCTGAACCAACTGGCGGATTTCGTGGCCGGTATCGAGAGCGGGACGCCGGCGCAGCCCGACTTTCGCAACGGGCTGCGGACCCAGCGGGTTTGCGACGCCGTGCTGGAGAGCGCGCGCTCCGGCCGCTGGATCGAGATTCCACAGGCGGAAATGGCGCATTCCGAATGAGGAACTGACAATCATGAGCCCTGGAACTGCGCACCGATACCCCGCTCTTCACAACGCGATGTGGCCGGGGCTGGTCGGGAAAGGGCCCGGCTCGGAACCGCCGATTGACCTGGACACGATGCTGAACCTGACCGCCGCCGCACGGGTGGACGGCGTGGGGTTCGACGGCGTGGATCTGTTCC
Source organism: Bryobacteraceae bacterium (assembly GCA_050012115.1). Classification (GTDB taxonomy): domain Bacteria; phylum Acidobacteriota; class Terriglobia; order Bryobacterales; family Bryobacteraceae; genus CAIVVT01. The sequence goes on from JBEKHU010000244.1 coordinate 1,645, forward strand.
TGTCGCTGCCGCATACCGCCATCGATTCTTCGGACGATGACCTCAAAGCGCTGGCCGGGAAGCTGGCGTCGAAGAATCTGAAGGCAGGCTCGCTGGTCGCCCCCGTCTGGGGTGGGACGGGCGGCGGCTCCGCCATGGGGGACGAAACGCAGCGATCCGGCTTTCTGACTCAGGTCAGGAAGGCCTGCCGCATCGGGCGCAAGCTGCGCGACCTGAAGATCAGGGAGTACGGAGTGATCCGGATCGACTCGGCGACCGGCGTCGAGGAGTGGGCGAAGGATCCCGAGGAAAACACCAGGCGGATCGCGCAGACGTTCCGGGAGGCCTGCGCAATTGCCGAGGATTTCGGCGAACGGCTCGCGGCCGAAGGAGAGATCTGCTGGGGCGGCATGCACAGTTGGCGGCGCAACGTGCAGTTGCTGGAAATGGTGGGCCGTCCGCAGACACTGGGCTTCCAGGCGGACATGGCGCACACCCTGCTTTTCACCATGGGTTACAACGCGCCCGAAGACAGCCTGCTGCCGCAGGGCTTCGATTGGTCACGGAAGGACGAACTGGCCGAGGCGTACCGTAAGATGGCCGGCGCTCTTCGTCCCTGGACCATCGACTTGCACATCGCCCAGAACGACGGAACGGTGAAGGGATCGGGCTCGCACGACAAGACCGGCCGCCACTGCCAGCCGCTCGACCCGAACGGCAAACTCGACATCGTGCGTGACGCCGGCGCCTGGATACGCGATGACAGCGGACAGCCGGCTCGCGCGTTCGCGCACGTCTGTTGGGATGGCTGCATGTTCTCGAACTCGGTCCTGCTGGGCCAGCAGATCTGGAACGAGATCCTGGCCGCAATGATCGCAGTCCGCAACGCGCACGGCTGGGACTGACATAGCCACCGCAACGCCACATGCCGGCCAGCCATTGAAGAACGAGTTCCGCAACATCCTCTACAAGAAGCTATGACGGGGTAGAGCAAGCCCACCCAGCTTGGCGCCGGCCCTTTTTTGCGGCAGTCTTCTTGAGGGCCGCTTTCTTCGATCCAGGCGTGCCTGCCTTGAACGAGCCTCGGCTGATTTGCCCGGGATGGGTCCGCCCTTGCGTGCTCCATTCTGACGTCCTTTGCGAACTGAAGACTCGGGAGGAGTAGTGTTGAAATTGATGCACCGGGTGGCTTGTCTCTTTTGCGTTCTCGCAGCCGTCGCTGTGTCTGCTTCGAATGCCGTCCACGTGTGGGAAAAGCAGGAACTGACTTTCGCGTCGGATCGTTCCTTTGCCAACCCGTACGCTGACGTAACAGTGTGGGTGGATCTCATCGGTCCCAACTTCAAGCAGCGCGTTTATGGCTTCTGGGACGGTGGCCAGACCTTCCGGGTGCGGGTCTTGGCAACCGCGCCCGGAACCTGGACATGGCGCAGTGGTTCCAATCCTGCAGACCCCGGCCTTGCCGGAAAGAGTGGCTCGTTCACGGCCATAGCTTGGAACGAACAGGAGAAGCAGCAAAACCCGCTCCGTAGGGGATTCCTCCGGCCCACCACGAATCACCACGCGCTGGAGCTGGCGGACGGCACGCCCTTCCTGGTCCTCGGCGACACCTGGTACGCCGCCGGCACCAACCGGTTCCGCTGGTATGACGACGACCGGCAACGCCCTCTCGGGCCGGCCGCGGGATTTAAGGACTATGTGCGCTACCGTCAGCAGCAGGGCCACAACTGGGTCAACATTATCGCGGCGTATCCGAACTGGATCACGGACTCTCAACCCTGGCACTTGACCATGAACGACCCCGAGAAAACCACGATCCGTTCGGCGTGGCTCGAATTCGGGACGGGCAGCGCCAAGAACATGGATAACGAAGGCGGGCGGCCGTTCGTGTTCCCGGGTAAGGTGCCCGGGTACGAAAGCGAGTTCCCTGACGTGGACCGGGTTAACCCCGCCTACTTCCATTTCATCGACCGCAAAATTGACTACCTGAACGATCATGGTTTCGTACCCTTCATCGAGGTCTCGCGCAGAGATGCGAGTCTGTGCTGGAAAAAGTACTACAAATGGCCTGACTCCTACGCGCGTTTCATTGAATACGTCTGGTCGCGATATCAGGCGAATAATACCGTTCTCAGCCCGATTCATCTGGACATCATCAGCGAGTCCGTCGGTCCTGAGGATTTCCTGCAAGCGATTCAACTGGTCATGGAGAAGTACGGCCCGCCGCCCTTCGGGACCTTGCTCTCTGCCAATGCCAACCCTTCCACGCTGGAAAACTGGGGCGAACACTCCTGGGTCATGTTGCACCAGACCGGCAATATGCGTGAGCACAACAACTATTGGTATTTGACGGAGATTTTCAACTTGCCTCATCCCACCCCGGCACTGAACGGCGAACCGTATTACTCCGGCTACGTGGATGCGCGCGGGCTCAACGGAGGCTATAAGTTCGGGGCGCTCGGAGGAACTGAAAAGGACGACCAGTTCGTGCGCTCGGCAATTTACGGGAACTTCCTCTCCGGGGGGTTTGCCGGACACGTTTACGGAGCGGAGGGAATCTGGGGAGCGGATATCGAACCGGCTGCGCCGATCAAAATGTGGGATGCCTTCCAGTGGAATTCCGCGGCACAGATGCAGTTCCTGCGCACATTTGCCCTTTCGATTGACAAGCGCTTTCAAGAGCTGGTTCCCCTCGCCGATCTGATCTCGCCGAACAAAACGGCCGCGATACGGTCGTACGAAGGCTGGGCCTATTGCGCGCGCACGCCCGACAAGGAAACCTTCCTCGCGTATTTCGAAAAGGGCTGCCCTCGAAGTCAGGTCCGCGGTGCCAGGCCTTCGAGCCTGTATCGCGCGCAATGGTTCGATCCGCGGAACGGGTCATGGCGGGACGTCGGGAACGGTACGTTGCGCTCGAGCATCATTGGCATAATCATGCTGCCCGATTTTCCCACTGACATTGATTGGGGGCTGCGCCTGAGCTATGTGGGTCCGCTAACACCGGAACAACGCCGGTCCATCGCTACCAACTGAGCGCCAGTCTTTCGGGAGGAAGCGACTGCAGTGTATAGTATGAAGCCTTCCTTAGCTCTTCGCAGCGGCCGCGCGGGGTTCCATTTGAACCTACATTTCCATCATTTCTAGCAAATCACCGCTTGTGTGAGATAGTCCAGGGAATAGCTTCTCTATGACGCAGGTTCGTGTGCCGGTCAGCAGGCGTGCCGTCGCCACCTTCCCTCGGCGCTGCGACTCCCGCGGATGATCTTGCGTCGCTGCGCCCCGTCCATTCGGATTCTCCTCCTGCCGGTCAGCCCAGTAACTCTTGAGCCCGCATCAGCCGCGCGCGCACCGCAACCCCATTCGGGCACTCCACTGCGCACGATCCGCAATCGCCGCAACGCGCCGCCCGCGCCTCTGGCGAGAGTCCCAGAAACCGTTCGCGCGCCAGCGCGAACTCGCCGTACCCGTCGGCGTAGCTCAAAATGCGCAACACGTCAGGCACCGGAACTCCTTTCGGGCAGACGCCGGTGCACGCGCCGCAGCTCCGGCAGTACAGCGGCCCAATCCACGCCAGTTGCGCCGCCAGCAGTTTCTCGTCTTTGGGACCGTAACGCTCCGCCAGCGCGCGCAGGTTTTCGTCCAGTTGATCGAAGTCCGTCATGCACACGATCGCCGTGTCCACTGATTGGTTCTTCAGCACCCATTTGATGGCGGCCAGAAAAGCGCCTTCCTGCTTCAGCGTCGCGGTCAGCGCATCCGGCTGGACCCCATACAACCGGTCGCCGCGCTGGATCCGGCTGAACCCTCCGGCCAGTGCCTTCATCGACACGATGCCCATCCCCGCTTGTCGCGCCGCCGCGATCGCTGCCGTCACCTCCGGTTTCAGCGTGAAGTTGTAGGTCGTCAGCACCACGTCGGTGCGCCCCAGTTTCACCAGGTACGGCAGCATCTCGTGC
>JBEKHU010000245.1:0-5561 GCA_050012115.1 Bryobacteraceae bacterium
CGCTTGACGAGGTGAAACGCGGGGCGGCGCGCAAATTCCAATCACCGCAGATCGAGCAGATGAAACGAGGCCAGGGTTTGGGCTTTGGCGGGACGACCGGGCGGGGACACGACAGGTGAAGAGCGCGCCGCGGCGGGCCTGAATCTTCGCTCCGCGTTCATCCCGGGAACGAGCGTTGCCACTGCTGGTTCGCCGTGCGAGGCACCGTGAGAATAACGCATCGCACCGTGCGCGGAGCGCGATTTCACCGTAAAAACACCGTGTTTCACCGTGTTTTTACCGTAAAAACAGCGGTTTTTTCGTGCACCGTGCGTCACGGTGGATCTGCTGCAATATAAGGACTTATTGAAATTTCACCGTGCGTTTTACCGCACATTAAGCTGCGTCACCGTGCGCCACGGTGGATCTGTTGCAATGATTGAAGTTACGCACATTAAACTGCCACATTAACATGCGTCACCGTGCGTCACGGTGGATCTGTGGCAATCAAAGGACTTATTCACATTAACAGGCACATTTTTGCGCTCGTACCGTGCGTCACCGTGTATCTACGGTGATCTAAAGGACTTATCGAAAATGTCAGCGCATTTCACAGCACGGTCAAATCACGCTGTTTTGGGGGGTGTTCTTGTCGGCGAAACCGCGGTCGTTGGAGAGAGGTTTTCGTTCCCCTGGATCACGGTTCGCAGCAGCGGCCGGCGTTCGTGTAGGCTGTTCAAAGGAGAGAGAACATGCCTTACACCGCGGCCGCGAACCGCTATGACACGATGCGCTACAACCGCTGCGGCCGCAGCGGGCTGAAGCTGCCGGCCGTGGCGCTGGGGCTGTGGCACAACTTCGGCGGGGACGATGTGTACGAGAACGGCCGGGCGATGGCGCGGCGGGCCTTCGACCTGGGGATCACGCACTTCGACCTGGCGAACAACTACGGCCCGCCCTACGGCTCGGCCGAGGAGAGCTTCGGGCGGATCCTGGCGCAGGACCTGCGGCCGTACCGCGACGAACTGGTGATCTCCTCCAAGGCCGGCTGGGACATGTGGCCCGGCCCGTACGGCGACCTGGGTTCGCGCAAGTACCTGGTCGCCAGCCTCGACCAGAGCCTGAAACGCATGGGCCTGGAGTACGTGGACATCTTTTATCACCACCGACCCGACCCCGGCACGCCGCTGGAGGAGACGATGGGCGCGCTGGACTATATCGTCCGCAGCGGGCGCGCGCTGTACGCGGGCATTTCGGCCTACCCGCCGGAGCTGACCCGCCGCGCGGCGCAGATTCTGCGCGCAGTGGGCACGCCGTGCCTGATCCACCAGCCCTCCTACAGCATGTTCAACCGCAAGCTGGAGGACGGTTTGCTCGAGGTGCTGGACACCGAAGGCATCGGTTGCATCGTCTTTTCCCCGCTGGCCCAGGGCCTGCTGACGGACAAGTATCTGCAAGGAATTCCCGAGGGCTCGCGGGCGTCCAAGGGGAAGTTCCTCAAGCCCGAGAACATCACAGAGGAAAAGCTCAGCCAGATCCGGCGGCTGAACGAACTGGCCGGGCGGCGCGGGCAGACGCTGGCGCAGATGGCGGTGGCGTGGGTGCTGCGCCATCCCCAGGTGACTTCGGCGATCATCGGCGCCAGCCGCCCGGGGCACATCGACGACGCCGTCGGCGCGCTCAACAATGCGGCCTTCAGCGGCAAGGAACTGCAGAGCATCGACGGGATCCTGGGGGCGTAGGGGCGGCGAAGTTCGGCGCAGCACAAGCGCCTGATTCGCGCAGTGATGGATTCGCTTTGACGTACGATGCCATCATTCTCGGAGCCGGGGCGGCCGGCCTGTTTTGCGCGGCGGTGGCCAGGCAGCGCGGGCGGCGGGTGCTGGTGCTGGAGCACGCCGAGCGGCCCGGCAAGAAGATCCTGATTTCCGGCGGCGGTCACTGTAATTTCACCAACACGCGGACGACGGCGGCGAACTTCCTGTCGGCCAATCGACACTTCGCCAAGTCCGCGCTGGCGCGCTACACGCCGCGCGACTTCGTGGCGCTGGTCGAGAAGCATCGCATTCCGTACCACGAAAAGACGGCGGGGCAGCTCTTCTGTGACGGTCCGGCACAGGCGATCTTGAGCATGCTGGAGGAGGAATGCCGGGCCGGCGGAGTCGAGATTCAGCTCGGTTCCAGCGTGAAGAACGCGGTGAAAAGCACGTTTTTCACCGTGGAAACAGGGCAAAAAACGTACCAATCCACGGCACTGGTCGTGGCGACGGGCGGGCTCTCGATCCCCAAACTCGGCGCGACGGACCTGGGCTACCGCCTGGCGCGGCAGTTCGGCCTGAAGATCGAACCGCCGTACCCGGCGCTGGTTCCGCTGACCTTCGACCAGGACGGCCGCCGCAAGTGGTGCGACCTGGCCGGGGTGGCTACGGAGGTGAACGCGCGCTTCGCCGGCCAGGCGTTCCGGGAGCAGATGCTGTTCACGCATCGGGGCTTGAGCGGGCCGGCGATCCTGCAGATCTCGTCCTACTGGAACCGGCCAGGCGGGGCGCCCCACGATCCGGCGGCGAAGGCGCTGCGGCTGGACCTGCTGCCCGGCCGGAGCTTCACTGAGATAGTGGACGCACGCCGCGCGGCGGGCGACCGGTCGGCCGTGAAGACGATTCTGGCCGAGAGCCTGCCGCGCAGGCTGGCCGAGCGCTGGCTGGAGGTCGAGGGCTTCGCCCAGCCGGTTCCGCCGTTGCGGCGGCTCGAGGAGCGGCTGCACGGCTGGAGCGTGATTCCGGCCGGCAGCGAAGGTTTCGAGAAGGCCGAAGTCACCGGCGGGGGCGTCTCGACCGGCGAGCTGGACTCGAAAACGATGCAGGCGCGCAACGTGCCGGGGTTGTTCTTCGTCGGTGAAGTAGTGGATGTCACCGGCCACCTGGGCGGGTACAATTTCCAGTGGGCCTGGGCGTCGGCCTATGCCGCGGCACAGGCGCTGTGAAGCGGGCGGCGCCGGGCGGACGGACCGCGTCGGAAAGTCCAATGAAAGGGGGGCGACGGATGAGGCGAATCGCGATGGCGGGCCTGGTCGTGGTCGTGGCGCTGGCGGCCCGGATGCCGGCGGCGCGGGCGGATGACAAGGCCAAGACGGCGCCGGAGCCGAAGACAGTGGCCTCCGGAACGGCATCCGACGAGAAGATAGAGATCGCGGCGCGGGCATTTCTGGACCGGGAATCGATGAAGGAAGCGCTGGGCAACGACCTGGGCGCGGGCTACCTGATCGTCGAAGTCACGGTCACGCCCAAGGGAGACGAGAAGCTCAACCTGGATCTGGACGACTTCCTGTTGCGCAGCGACAAGGACGGCCAGCACTCGCGCCCGCTGACGCCCTCGCAGGTGGCCGGCGGCGCGGTGATGGTGGTCAAGTCGGTGGGCGGCCAGCAGGGCCGCGGCATGGCCGACCAACGGCGCATTCCGATCGGAGGGTATCCCGGCGGCTACCCGGGCCAGTATCCGGGCGGCGCGCCCTCGACGGTGCCGATGGGCTCTCCGGTGGGCGGAAGCGCCACGGCCGACACCTCGGACGCATCGGCCAGCATCGAGGAGAAGGACGCGGGCAAGCCCAATCCGCTGCTCGACGCGCTCAAGGCGAAGGTTCTCCAGGGCGGCGATATCGACCATCCGGTGACGGGGCTGCTGTACTTCCAGATCGACGGCAAGGTGAAGCCCAAGCAGCTCGAACTGGTGTACCGCAAGGCGCCGCCGCGCGTCAGCCTGCGGTTCAAGGATCCCAACAAGAAGTGAGCCGCATACAGGATCTCGACACCCCGGCGCTGGTCATCGATCTGGAGACGATGGAGCGCAACCTGGCGCGCGCGGCCGGGTATGCGCAACGGCATGAACTGCGGTTGCGCCCGCACACCAAGACGCACAAGATTCCCGCGCTGGGGCGGCGTCAGATCGAGTTGGGCGCGGCGGGCCTGACGGTCGCCAAGACCACGGAAGGCGAGGTGATGCTGGCCTCCGGCACGCCCGACCTGCTGATCGCGTATCCGGTCGTGGGCGAAGCCAAACTGGCGCGGCTTGTGGAGCTGGCGCGGCGGGTTCAGGTCACGGTCGCGCTGGACGACCCGCGGGTGGCCGAGCTGATCAGCGCGGCGGCGGCGCGCGCGGGCGTTGAAATCGGCATCCTGACCGAGGCGGACCTCGGCATGCGGCGCGTGGGCGTGACGCCGGGGCCGGCGCTGCTCGCGCTGGTGCAGGGCGTGCGGGCCCTGCCGGGACTGCGCTGGCGCGGGGTGGCGTTCTACCCCGGCCACATCAAGGACCACGGCGTGGAGAGCCTGGGCGAGCTCGAACGCCTGCGGGAGGCCGTGCCGGCCATGCTCGACGGGCTCAAGCGAGAAGGGCTCGAGCCGGAGATCGTCAGCGGCGGTTCGACACCGCTGCTGTGGGACTCGCACACCGTCGCGGGGGTCAACGAAATCCGTCCCGGAACCTACATCTTTAACGATCGCAACACGGTGCTGAGCGGCGCCTGCGGGCGCGAGGATTGCGCGGCCACTATCGTCTGCACGGTCGTTTCGGCGCAGGACGGAAGGATGATGATCGACGGCGGCTCGAAGACGTTTTCGTCCGACCGCGCCGCGGACGGCGGCGACGTGCTGTACGGCGAGATCGACGGCGACGCCGGAGCGCGCTTCCACAAATTGAACGAGGAACACGGCTACGTCGACCTGGCGCGCGCGGATCGGAACTACCGCCCCGGCGACCGCGTCCGGGTGCTGATGAACCATGTCTGCACGGCCATGAATCTGCACGAGCAGGTATGGGCCGTGCGCGGCGAGGAAGTCGTGACCAGTTGGAAGGTCGAGGCGCGCGGCAAGCTGCAGTAGCCATGAGAATCCCTATCCTTTTCGCCCTAAGCTGGGCGATTGTGGCGGCGCAGGAGCCCACCTTCCGCGCCAATGTCCCGGTGGTGCTGGTGCCGGTCACCGTCGCCGACAGTAAAGGCCGATTCGTGGAAGGCCTGACGGCCGCCGACTTCCGGCTGCTGTCGGACGGGCGGGAAAGGGAGTTCCGCCTGGACGCCGCGGATGCGGTGGTCGCCCCGCTGGCGATCGTCATCGCCGTTCAGACCAACGATCTTTCCGCCGCGGCCAATCTCAAGGTGCGCAAAGTCGGCAGTCTGATCCAGCCGCTGATCACCGGCGACCGCGGCCGCGCGGCGGTGATCGGCTATGGCGAGGCCACGGTCGTCCTGGCCGACTTCACTGGGGACCCCAACCTGATCCAGGCCGCGTTCCAGCGCACCGTTGCCTCGCAGGGAAGCAGCGCGGCACGCCAGATCGATGCCGTGGCCGACGCGGCGCGCATGCTCGCGGCCCGCCCGGCGAGCGAGCGCAAGATCCTGATCCTGGTTGGAGAGACCAAGGATCGCGGCAGCAAGACCAAGCTTGCCGACGCGCTCAGACTGCTGGAGCACGACGCGGTGACGGTTTACGCCGCCACCTGGTCGGCGTACGAGACCGCCTTCACCACGAAGGGGACCGATATGCCGCAGGGCGGCGGCGACAGCGCGGACCTGCTGGCCGGCCTGA
>JBEKHU010000246.1:0-5545 GCA_050012115.1 Bryobacteraceae bacterium
GGACAGCCAGCTCTACATCGTCCCCGCCGCGGGCGGCGAGGCGCGCCGTATGCGCTGCAACACGCCCCGGATGAACTCCTGGCACAGCTTCTCGCCCAGCGGCCGCTGGCTGGTGTTCTCTTCCAAAGCCCGCTCGCCCTACACGCAGATGTATCTCACCCATATCGACGACGCGGGCAACGACACGCCGCCGATCCTGATTGAAAATTCCACCGCCGCCAACCGTGCGGTGAACATCCCTGAATTCGTCAACATCCCGGCGGGGGGCCTGCAAACCATCGGCGGACCGGCGCTCGACTACTACCGCTTCTACGACCGCGCCTTGTACCTGGAGAAGCAGAAGCGGTACAACGAATCCGCCGCCGCGTGGAAAGCGCTGCTCGATATCGCTCCGGAAGACGCCGCCGCGCGCCGCAGCCTGGGCCTGACGCTGCTGCTCGCCGGCCGCCGCGGCGAGGCGCTGCCGTATCTCGAACAAGCCAGGGAAGACTCTTCAGGCCAGACGCCGCTGGCCCGGGCCATCCATCTTCTGGAAACCGGGCACGACGCCGCAGCCGTCGCGACCTCAGCCAACCCCACGGCGCAGGAGCACTACTACCTCGCGCTGGTCGCCCTCCGGCGCGGCGACAAGCAGGCCGCCAGCGCGCACCTCCGCCAGGCCCTGGCGCTCAATCCGGACTACGCCGAAGCGCACCAGAAGCTGGCCGAAACGACGGACCAGCCCAGTGAGGCGCTCGAACACTGGCGCGCGGCCATTGGCCTGAGTCCTAACAACGCGACCGCCCTCCGCCGGGCGGCCTGGATCCTGGCGACCAGCCAGGCCCTGCGCGACGGGCCCGAGGCGCTGGCGCTGGCCGTCCGGGCGCTGCTGCTGACTCACACCCAGGACTGCGCCACGCTCGACACGCTGGCCGCCGCCTACGCCGAAAACGGCCGTTTTGAAGACGCCATCGCCACCGCCCGCAGGGCCATCGCCGCGGACCCGGCCCAGGCCCCGGCCATCCAGCGCCGCATCGAGCGATACCAGCTCGGGAAGCCCTGGCGCGAATAGATGGAACGTCAACCGCAGGACCGTGAGCCTTCAATTACCATTGCGAAAAGCCCACGAGAGAGTAATGCTATTCTGCCGACAGGAAGTCCAAGATGAAATTCCCGAATTCGAAGTGGACGTTGCTGTCCCTGGCGCTGGCTGTGCTGGCGGTCCTGATGATGCTCTTGATGGTGCTCGCCACTACGCTGGGCACGGCCCGACCGCGCGATGCCCAACCCGGCCGGCCACCGGCCGGCGAGCTGGCGGGCTTTTCCGCCCTGGCGCCGATTGACGCGCACATCCACATTTACGAGGACGACCCGGCGTTCGCCAGTCTCATGCAGCGCCTGAATCTGCGCATCCTGGACATTCTCGTGATTGACGATCGCGACCCTTACGCCAAGGGAATGGAGCCACAGCGCGGTGACGTGCTGAAAGTCGTCCACAGCACGGGCGGGCGCGCCGTCCTGTGCACGACTTTCAGCCCCTACGAATTCGAACAGCCGGGATTCGCCCAGCGCACGATCCGCCAGCTCGATGCCGACTTCGCGGCGGGCGCCGTCGCGGTGAAGATTTACAAGGTCATGGGCATGCAGATGAAGTCGAAAGCGGGGAAATATGTGCTGCCCGACGACCCGGCCTTTGAGCCCATCTATAAGGACATCGCCGCGCACAATCGGACGGTGGTCGCGCACCTCGCGGAGCCCGATTCCTGCTGGCAGGCGCCCAACCCCGCCAGCCCGGACTACGAATACTACCAGCAGAATCCGCAGGAGTACGCCTACGCGCATCCCGAGTGGCCCTCCAAGGCCGCCATTCTCGCGGCGCGGGACCATCTCGTGGCACGGAACCCCAAGCTGCGCGTGGTCGGCGCGCACCTGGGCAGCATGGAAGCCGACGTGAATGAGATGGCCCAGCGCTTTGACCGCTATCCCAATTTTGCGGTCGACACCGCCGCGCGCGTTCCCTACTTCATGCTCCAGCCGCGCGACAAGATGCGGGCTTTCCTGATCAAGTACCAGGACCGCATCCTTTATGCGACCGACCTGGTCGTGATGCCGAAGGACGATACCGCAAAGGCGCTGGCGGAGTGGAACAGCACCTACGAGCGCGATTGGAAATTCTTCGCCACGGACCAGATGGTCGAGTACAAGGGGCACAGTTACCAGGGCCTCGCGCTGCCGGGGCCTGTTCTCGGCAAGATCTTCCATGCCAACGCCGTCCACTGGCTGCCGGGGATTATGGGGAAACCGTAGGACCGTCGAGCGGTTGGCGAATGCGCGGGTGACAGGCGGAACTCCACGCGGCCGCGGAGACAAAGTGTGCTGCCCAACGGGCGCCGGTGTCTACGCCAGGTCTCGCATGCCGCTGGCCTCGATCCGCGCCAATTCGGCTTCCTGGCGCGCATCCAGATAGCTTGTTGGCTCGGCCGCGAGAATGGCCTCAACCCGATCCCGGGCGGACTCTTCAAAGGTCCGTCCGCCGAGGCCCTGCCACTGGGCGCGGCGCATACGGGCGGCCAGGATGGGCCGGCTCAGCACCTGGCGGTAATGCTGCAGCGTGTGTTCCGAGGTCAGAAAATCTCCACTCAGCCCGAGTTTCTCGATCACGTCCAACGCCAGAGTCTCTTCGTCAACCGGAATCCCTTTCTGGCAGCGCAGGAAGTAGCCCGCAATTTCGTCATCCGCGACCAGGGCCTCGGGCGACATCGCCAGGGTCGATTCGAGGTTGCCGGCTCCCCAGATGAAGTTCACGCCGGCCGTGGCGTGATAGAGTCCGGTGGTCGTCTTCTCGAATGCCGCCTGTGAGTCCAGGCACATGGATTCGGTCGACATCCAGGAAGCCGACGGCAATCCATGGAAGCGGGCCAGGTCGGCGCCGGCGGCCTGCAGGAGCGCGTTTTCAGGCGCGCCGGTCAGCGCGATCGTGGAGGCCATATCAAGGACATGCGCGAAGCCGACATTGTAGAAGCACGGCCGGCCGGGTTCCAGAAGCTGATTGATCACCAGGCCGCTGAGCGTGTCGGCATCTCCAATCACCAGGCAGCCGGCCAAGGTCACGGGAGCGGTGGCGCCGCCCAAAGGTTCCGAATTGATCATGACCGGAACGCCGTGGCCGGCTGTGGCTTTGAAGACGCCGAGCGCGAGTTCGGTCCAGTGCAGCGGGCTGAGGATGCTGAAGCCGGTGCTGACGATGGGGCGTTGCCGCAGGGGAGTGCCGCCCAGCAGAACCTGGGCCATCTCCAGGACCAAACGTCCGCCTTGCGGAGTGTAGATGCATGGGCGGAGGTGCTTCGCCGTGTGTCGGGCCATGATGTGAAAGCCCACGAAATCGCGGCTGCGCGGAGGGTAGTCGCTGATGCTCGTGCCGACCATGCCATGGATGTTGCGGCAGGCGTCCACGATCCTGGCGAGCTGAGCCAGATCGGCTGAAGTCAGATCCGTGCGGACCTTGCCGCGAGTTACATACAGCGCATTGCCGGTCAACACCAGCGTGCCGCCATGCGGCCCAAGTTCCCACAGATTACCCTTGCGGTCCGCCACGCGGATCGAATTCGGACTCTCCTCCAGCGCCCATTCGACGAGTGCCCGCGGCAGACGCGCCACGTTTCCGCCGGTTACCTCCGCGCCGGCTTCCTGCAACCTGTCCAGGATTTCGGAATCATCCACGCGCACACCCACGCGCTCAAGCACCTGGAGGGCTGCAGCGTGGATCCGTTCGCATTGCTCTTTCTGGAGAATCACCGTCGCTGAAGCCAATTAGAGCACTTCGGCGGTCCCGTTTTCCCGCTCAGGCGACAATCTCTTCCTTGACGGGATCCCAGCGCAGCACGCGACCGAAGCGGCAACTGTCGACCGCCATGCGGCAGGCCATCGAGACCCGGAAGCCCAGGTCAAACGGGCAGGCCGGCTGCTTGCCGGAACGCACGCAATCGAGGAAGTTCTGTACGTGCGCGATGTCGAGATGCTGCTGCCCCTGATCGATCGCCCGCCCCAGGATCGGGGTCCCATCAGGCCGATTGACCTTCTGCGGCCGGTAGCGAACCTGTTCGCCGCGGAAGATCGTCCCGTCGGTGCCCAGCACGTCTTCGGTCACTCTCAGTTCGTCGTTTCCGAAGGCCGAGTCCCAGGTGAACATGAGGTCCTCCGGGTGAACCATCGCCGCATTCATGGTATCCGGCACTTCCCGTCCGTCCTTCCAGAGGAATACCCCGCCATTGGCGCAGACCTTGGAAGGGATTTTCAGATTCAGCACCTTGTACCAGAAGCACAACTGGTGAGACATGTTCTCATAGAAGTTACCCCCGGAGTAGTCCCAGAAGAACCTCCAGTTCAGGAAACGATTGGCGTCGAAGGGGCGGTCCGGGTTGTCTCCCAGGAAGGCCTTCCAGGCAACGTGCTCGGGCGTCATATCCGGGGGGATAGGGCGGGTCCACTGAGGTTTTCCGTGGGGTGTATTGCGGTACATGTGCGAGTGGATTTCAGTGATCTTGCCTACGCCACCCGTCTGCAGGATGTGCAGCGCATCCCCGACCTGGCCCGAGGAGCAGTCCTGGTGGCCGATCTGGACGGTCAACTTGGGAGCATTGAGATGGGCGGCGCGCATCCGCATGGCGTGAGCTACGCTGAAGGCCATGGTCTTCTCCTGGTAGACATGCTTGCCAGCCTGGAGAGATGCGACGAAGTGCTCGCAGTGCAGGTGTTGGGGGGTGGCAATGATGACCGCGTCAATGGAGCGGTCTTCCAGCAGGCGCCGGTAGTCCGTGTAAGTCTTCGCCTGGGGAGACTTGGCCATCTCCTTTGCCGGCTCCAGCCGGCCGGAATAGACGTCGGCAAACGCCACGAACTCCGCATTGGGATCCCGCATCGACCAAATCAACTGGAGTCCGCGGAAGCCGGGGCCGATCATACCCAGGCGGATGCGGTCGTTCGCCCCCGAAACTCGCGAGGAAGAAACCGCCAGTCCTCCCGCGAGGGTAGTCATGTTCGCCACAAAGGCCCTTCGTGAATTCATGATTGCTCTTCTCTCTGAAACTGGTGTGGCAGCCCGATGTCAAGGGTGGTCCCGCAGGCCAGGCCGACAGTGCCGGCCTGGCCTGTTCAAAGTCCCACTTCCTGCCGGGGCAGGGTTTGAAGTTAGAAGGTAGTCCGAAGACTCAGCTCGAATGTGCGCGGCAACCCGTTGTACCTACGGTTGTATTGCGCACCGTAAGTATTGGCGGAACTAATCGTCATCCACGGCCAGAGGTTGGTGTGGTTGGTTGCGTTGTATGACTCGAAGCGGAACTCGCCCTTGACTCTCTCTTTGATCGTGACCTTCTTGCTGATGGCCGCGTCCGTAGTCCACATGGCGGGCCCGCGCAGATAGCTCACCTGCTGTGGAAGCGTCCGCAGGTGGTTCCATGCCGGTTGCAGGGACGTATCCGTATTCAGCGCCGAAACGTTGAAGAAATTGTTCGCATCGCGCTGGCCGTTGAGGTCCGCCAGCGTTTTGCCCGGCAGCAGGAGCAGATCG
>JBEKHU010000247.1:0-5536 GCA_050012115.1 Bryobacteraceae bacterium
GTGTCGTTGCTGTGAGCGGGGCGTCCCAGGGTCGCCGCCGGCCTGCCGCGGGGCGCGAACGCGCGCGTTTTGAAGCTGCGGATGAAGCGCGGGCGCAGGGCAACTGGCTCACGTGAGCCAGTTTTTTTCCTCTAAGTTATTGATTCTTCGTTAAAAATGGCTCAACTTGAGCCATTTGCCTTTTTGGAGCAGCGCCTCCCGGCCGCCGGGCGGAACCCTTTCCGGCCTCCCGGAGAGCCGGGTCCGGCGCGCGTGGCGAGCTATTGTCTCGCGGAGCGGAAGGTAGCGTAGCCGAGGAGGACGAACCCGGCCGCGATCACGAAGCGCAGCACCACGGAGAAGAGCGGGGCGCGGGCGATCCAGTAGCGCAGGCCGAGCAGTGCAAAGCCCAGGCCCGTGCAGACGTACCACCACCCGAACATGCGCGACCGGCGACGCCTGGCGTCCCCGCCGGAGCCTTGGGCCATGCCTCCAGTATGGCCCCGGAACGAGGCCGGACTCCACGTGCCGGCGATCAGGGCCGCCGGGCACAGGCGCCGACGAGCGGGGTTGAGGAGACTATTTCGGACGCCGGACTTAAGAATGGCGCCGAAGCGACCCGATGACGGCCGAGAGGCAACTGACTCGGCGCCCGTCTGGAGGCGTGGTGCCGGGGAACGAGGATTGGTCGGCGCCAACAGGATCCGGTGCGGCAGCGCAGGGGAACCCATCCGGCGAAGGAGGGGCGCCGCAGATGCGCCTGAAAAACCGCACGAAATGAGGCATTTTCGGATTCTTGCATACCGGAAGGAGTCCGAATTGGCCCGTTTCCCGGGCCGCAGGAATCGCTCAGGATAAAAAAAGAAACAGCACAAAAAAATCAGTAGATAGGGCGGATGCGATTGGGAGTACAATTGCTACTGTTCAAAACTGCTGAACGTTCGTCTCGGCTCACATTGAGGCCGGAGGTGGCTCAGAGCCTCCGGGGAGAGAGGTTACGTGGCACGGAGGCAAGGAGGAATGTTTTACATGAGACTAGCTGCATTCCGCGGGCTGATCCTTCCCATGATCTGGGCGGGTCTGCTGGCCCTCGGAACGGTACCCGCATTCGCGGATGGATTCACCATCACCCTCAATTTCGACGAGAGGTGTAATGGCGTTCTTAATGGCTTCACCGGTTCGGTGCCGATGCCCTGCGGCATGATCCCCGACCCAGGTCCTGGTGGCTTGACGAACGTAATGTTCTACAACATGCTGAACCCGCCGGGACTGGTGGGCGGCGACGTGGTCATTCTGGAGCCGGGCAGCGCCACAGCCGCGGTGGTTTCGGATCTTCTGCGGTTTGACCCGAACGTGCAGGGCGGCGGCGTGTTCGTGTACTCGGACATCGATGAGGGAGCAACGGATCTGGCCGATATCGGCTTTCCTGGCGGATACAACACTAACCTAGTGACGATCACCGAGGTCGGGCCGGAAGGCTCGAACGGCGTCAGCTATACGCCGACCGCGGGACAACCCGGATTCGTTGGCGACGCCTCTGCTCCGGTAGAGTACGACTTCATCAGCGACGTGCCCGAGCCGACCACGGGCATCCTTCTGCTAGCGCCGCTCGCGGCATTGCTTTTGCACCGCCGAAAGCGGACGGCTTAGTTCGAAGTTCAACAGTCCTGAGCGGGCCGGAGAGGAGTGCCGGCCCGCTCTTCGTGTCTTTCCCGCCAGTTTCACGTCAGATGCCTGTGCTCGGCACGCACGATAGGCTCGGACCGGACGTTCAGTCGCGGCCTCCAACCGGATAATAGCCTTCGCGGGCCTGCAGAACGACGTCCTTGCGCGTGGTGGTGAGCGCGATTTTGTGGAAATAGGCGTTCGAGCTGGCCGGTTCGGGCGTGTAGCCGAGATTGTACTGGCTGCGCAGCTCCTCCTGGATCTCCTTATAGATGTCGTCGAGGGGGCGTTTCTTGGAGACCTGAAAGAAGCCGCCGCCGGTTTCCCTGGCCAGCCGCTCCAGGATCTTCTTGCCGTCGGGGCGCTGCTGGTAGCCGCCGGGCCTGCCTCCGCCGCGGCCCATCCCGCCGCGGCGGCCGTAGCCGCCCATGCCCGGAGAAAAGCCCGAGCTCTCCTCATCGGCAAAGAGAATCGAGTAGACCAGGGTGTCGGCGCGCTGGGCGGCTTCGATGCCGCGCTCGAGCGTGACCTTGCTGCCGTTATCCACGCCATCGGTGAGCAGAATCAGAGCCTTGCGGCCGTGCTGTTTGCGCATCAGCTCGTCTGAGGCGAGCAGCACTGAGTCATACAGAACGGTGCCCGGCCCGCGCGATCCGCGGCCTCCACGGCCGCCGCCGCCACCACCCGGATAGCCACCTCCGCCGCCGGGATAGCCGCCACCGCCGCCGCTTGGATAACCACCGCCGCCGCCGGAAGACCCGCCGCCCGAACCGCGGCGGTTGAGCTGCGGCTGGTCCTGTTGCGGCAGTTCGAGTTGGGCGAGGGCGTCGTCCAATTGTTTTTTGGACGAGGTGAGATCCTGCAGCAGTTCGGCCTCGCGATCGAAGTGGATCACGAAGGCCATGTCCTTGTCCGGGCGCAGGACCTCATCGAAAAAGCGGTAGCTGGCCGTGCGCTCCTGGCCGAGCACGCGGCGCTGGCTCATGCTGGTATCGACCAGCAGGCCGAGCGTCAGCGGCAGGTCGATCTCGCGCGCAAAATAGCGAATCGTCTGCGGCTGGCCGTCGTCTGCGAGGTGAAACTCGTCCTGCTTGAGGTCGGTGACAATCTGCCCCTTCTTGTCGCGAGCCATGGCCAGAACGTTGACGACTTTGACGTCGCTGGAGAATGTCGGAGAAGTCTGCTGGCCGTTACTTTGCTGGGCATTGAGGAGACGGGTCAGAGGCGCGAGGGTGAGCAGGAATCCGCGCCGGCCGATGCGCGGATAGGATGCGGGCGTGGAATGGCTCATGGGAGGTCCAAGAGGTACGATGTCTCCCCGCGCAGGCAGGTTACGCGGCACGACGATTTGGAAAGCTCGAGGACAGACGGCTGAAGTCCCCGGTTCCCGGCCGGCGGGCACGAGGAGTTACTTACCGACCACGAGCACGGCGAAAGTGCCGGGTTTGACGCTGCGGCGGGGCCGCTTGGTCGGATCCGCGTTCGGGATCTCCTCGACTTCGGCGGCGGGGAGGAAGATCTTCTTGGTTTTGGGATCGAAAGCCATGGTGCGGGCGCTGGGCTGGGTCTTCAGTGCGCCGGCGTCGGAGACGGTGTCGGCCGAGTCGATATGGAAGATGTTCAAGGTTCCGTCGCCGCAGGAGATGAAGATCAGACGGGCATCGGGATCGGAGCCGGCGAAATCGACGCCGCGGCCGATGGGGAGCTGGGCGAGGACCTTACCCGTGGCGGCGTCCATGATGACCATGACGGGTTCCTCATGGCAGCCGATGAAGAGGCGGTTGGTCTGGGCGTCGTAGGCCAGGCCGGTGGGCGTTTTGGCGACGCCGATGGGGAAACGCTTCTTGACCTCGAGGGAGCGCGGATCGAAGACCACGACTTCGGAGGTGTTTTCGCTATTGACGTAGATCAGACCGTCGGCGGCGATGATGGCCTGTTCGCCGTCGCCCTCGAGCTTGACGGTGCCGACGACGTTGCCGGAGGCGGCGTCGATGGCGGTGACGTCGTGCGAGCCGTGGTTGTTGGTGAAGACGCGCTTGGTGGCGGGGTGGTAGTAGATGCCATCGGGGCCCTTGCCAACATCGATCTTGCGGATGAGCTGGAGGGTGGAGGGGTCGAACATCGAGACCTTGTCCTCGCGGCCGTTGGAGGTGAAGCCGTGGCCGAACTCGGAGGCGACGGCGGCGCCATGGACGCCGGGGGTGTCGGGGATGGTGCCGACGAGCTTGCCAGTGTCGGCATCCAGGACGTCGACCTGGGTGCCGTGGGAAACGTAGAGGTGACGCGCGGCTTCGTCGAGGTAGATGTAGTCCCAGCCGCCGGTGCCGGGGACGGGATAACGGGTCAGGATCTTGTAGCCGGTGGCAGCGCAGAGCAATGTCGCCGCCGAGAACAAAACGAAGAACGCAGTCTTCCCAGGTCGCATCTTGTCACTCCTTCATCAAGGTCTGAGGTCATCTGCTGAACAGGACCAGTGTAGCGTCACCAGCGGTGGCCGCGGGTTACAGGATCGTCGCGAGCGGGCGTCAGAAATCAAATGCGGACTCAGGCGCTCAGGACGGGGTAGCAGGTGAAGAGCTGGTCCTGAAGGAGCCAATAGGGGATGTACTCGTGGCGCGGGTCGCCGTCGATGGTGAAGTGGAGCGGCGCGCCGGGCTTCGGCCGCAGGCGCTGGGCGAGGTCGGCGGGGCGGACGGGAACGGTGGCGTTGCCCTTTTCGTCGACCTGGCCGGGCTCGGAGCCGATCAAGGCAAGCAGGATGGGGCCGTATTCGACGGCATACTGCTCTTTGCCGGCGACGCGCTCCTGGCCGGTGTAATGGGTGAGACGGAAGTCCATGGGCAGGGTGAAGCGGATGCGGTCGCGGTCGGTCCAAGCGCGGTCGAGCAGGACGTAGGAGCCGGGCTTGCCGGTGAGAGAGGCGGCGTCGTTGACCCGGACTTCCACATCATGGGGCGCCCAGGAGGGGATGCGGACGCGGAGCTTGGCGTGGACCGGCTGGGGGGTCGAGACCTGCAGCGCGACGCGGGGATCGAAGGGGAAGCCAGTCTCCATTTGCAGGGTGAAGGGCTGGCCGGCCTGCTGCCAGGTGATGGAGGAGTTTTCAAACAGATCGACAAACACGCCGTCGGGCGCGAGGGAGTAAATGAACTCCGGCAGGGCGCCGAGGAGGCGGGTTCCCTGCCCCTCGCAGCAGGTATTGATAGCGATGGGGACACGGACGTCCTTCTTGCCGGCGAGGTCGGCGTGGTAGCGGATGCCCTTGGAGCCGACCTGGTTGGCCAGGGCGACGTTGTAGATGGACTTCTCGATCTCGGTGACGTACTTCTCCTCGCCGGGATAGAGGAAATGGAAGCGCTGGCTGAGGAAGGCCCAGAAGACGCTGCCGCAGAGCTCGCCGGTTTCGGCGTGGAGCAGGTAGGAGCCGGGCGGATAGCTGCCGAATTCACAGATGGCGATGGAGCCGCCGACGTGCTCCCAATGGTCGCGATAGAGATCCCAGCCGCCGGAGACGGCGTCGAGATAGCGGCGGTCGCCGGTGGCGGTGTAGATATCCAGGTAGGCTTCGAGATCGGTGATCAGGTAGCAGTGAGGGCGGTCGTAAGGGTACTGCCAGATGGCGCGCTGATCGCGGCGGGCGAGCTGATCGAGCCAGTAGTCCTCCTGGAAGTAGCGCTGGATGACCTGGATGTCCTCGGGCTTGCCAAGGGGCGTGTGGGCCATGCGGGTGTTGGCGATCATGCCCTGGACGCCCTGAATGGCGCCGCGGAGGAGCTGGGGCCGGTATTTGCAGTTGTCGAACCAGTCGTAGTAGCCGCGGAGGAGTTGGAAGGCGTCGGCGCGACCGGCGTAGCCGGCTTCGATGAGGCCGTGGGTCAGCCAGGCGCGAGTG
>JBEKHU010000248.1:0-8173 GCA_050012115.1 Bryobacteraceae bacterium
CCGCGCCCAGACAAGGCAGGCCTTGCGCCAGCAGGCACCTGGTCTCGTCTGCCACGATTTCGTGCGTGCGATGGAATCGTTCGATGCTCAGATCCTCGGGCCTGGAGTCCTTGCGGGGACACTCCTCGCAAAGCGCGTGGTCCGGCGCCAGCACAGTCCCTGGCGGCGGAAGCTCGCCGCCGAGCAGCGTGCCGACGGCGGCCATGAAAACATCAGGCGTCGGCGGGCAGCCCGGAATGGAGTAGTCCACATCCACGGTCTGGACCAGCGAGCGGACGCTCGTGTGAAAGTCGGGCAAGTGCAGATCGAAGCCGTTCATCCGCCAACTCCACAGCGGCAGGCCCGCCTCGGCGTAAGCGCGATTCAACAGCTCCGCGCGGGTGTACAGATTCGCCAGCCCAGGCACACCGCCCCACTGCGCACACGCGCCCACGGCAACCAGAACTTTGGCCTTGCGCCGCAGCAGCCGGGCCATCTCCTCCTGTTCGCTGGTGCGAACCGCGCCGTTGACGAAAGCGGCGAAGAGACCCTGGTCGGGGATCGCCTCCAGATCCGCGCGCTTGAAGTCGAGCGCCACGGGCCAGAACACGATATCGAGCAGATCGGCGGCATCCAGCAGCCGCTCGGCCAGGTCCACCACGGCCTCTTCGCAGCCGCCGCAGGAAGCGCACCAGTAGAACGCGACCTTGGGTTTCTCCGCGCTCATACGGCCACCTCCTCCGGCGCCGGCTGGGCGTGCGGATGCAGGGGCCCGAGCGCGCGGATCTGCTCCGTCATGTCGTTCATCACGGTGCGGACGCGTTCGCCCTCCGAGGCCGAAATCCACTCCAGGCGCAGCCGGCGCTCATCGATGCCCATCTGCCGCAGCATCCGTTTCAGCAGCATGTAGCGCCGCAGCGCCTTATAGTTGCCTTCCTGGTAGTGACAGTCGCCGGGATGGCAGCCGCCGATGAGCACGCCGTCCGCCCCCTGCGCAAACGCCTGCAGGACGAACTGCGGATCCACGCGCCCGGAACACATGACGCGCACCACGCGCGCGTTGGCGGCGTACTTCATGCGCGACGTGCCGGCCAGGTCCGCCGCCAGATAGGTACACCAGTTGCAGAAGAAGGCCACGATCCGCGGCTCAAATGAATCAGGCATACTCGAGTACCCCCGCGAGCTCTTCAAAGATCTGCTGGTCCTCGAACAGGTGCTGGCGCATCGACGCCGTCGGGCACGCCGCGACGCAGGTGCCGCAGCCCTTGCACAGCGCCTCGTTGACTTCCGCCTTGCCGGTAGCGGCGTGCATGGAGATCGCATGGTAAGGGCACATCGCCACGCAGGTCTTGCAGCCGGAGCAGTGCTCTTCGTCCACGTACGCGGTGTTCGGCTCGAGTTCAATGAAGCCCGCGTCGAGCAGCGCCAGCGCCTCGCCCGCGGCTGCGCCGGCCTGCGCGACCGTATCGGGAATGTCCTTGGGAGCCTGGCAGCATCCGGCCAGGTAGATTCCGTCGGTGAACGTATTGACCGGCGCCAGTTTGGGGTGGCGTTCGAGGAAGAAGCCCTCGGTCGAGCAACTGATGTTGAACAGGCGCCGCACCGCCTGCGCATCGGCCCTCGGCTCCAGGCCGGCCGAGAGCACCGCCATATCCACGCCGATCTCGCGGATCATGCCGAGCAGCGTATCCTCCGCGCGCACAATCAACCGTCCGTCGCCGTTGGCCGGCGAGATGTCCGCCACTCTGCCGCGGATGAATTGCACGCCCTCTTCGGCCACGCGTTCGTAGAACTCCTCGAAGCCCTTGCCGGGCGCGCGGATATCGATGTAGAAGTTGTAAATGTCCGCGCCCGTCTTCTCCTTCAGCAGGTGCGCCAGCTTCAGAGAGTACATGCAGCAGACGCGCGAACAGTAGCGATTCGTGTTGATGTCGCGGCTGCCCACGCAATGCACGATGCCGATCGTGCGAGGCTTGCGCCCGTCGCGCAAGCGGACTTCTCCGCTGGTCGGCCCCGAGGCGTTCACCAGCCGCTCCACCTCGAGCGCCGTATAGACGTTGGGATAGGCTCCGTAGCCGTAGTACGGCACGCGCTTGACGTCGAACACCTCGAAGCCCGTGGCCAGGACGATGGCTCCCGCGTCGATGGTTTCCTCGCGCGGTTCCTGTTTCAGGTCGATGGCCCCACGGTCGGCGCAAGCCTCAATGCACGTCTTCTTGCACTTGCCCGACTTGAACTCGATGCAGGCGTCGGGATCGATGAGCACGATCTGCGGGACAGCCTGCGGGAACGGCATATAGACCGGCTTGCGCTTGCTGAGGCCGGCGTTGAACTCGTCCAGCGTCTTGCCCTGCTGAAAGACACAGGCCTCCACACACTCCATGCAGCCGACGCACGCATCCTCCAATACGTAACGCGGCTTGCGCGTCACGGTGACCCGGAAGTTGCCTACGTAGCCTTCCACCCGCGTCACCTCCGAAAGCGTCCACAGCGTGATGTGCGGATGGGTGCGCACGGCCGTCATCTTGGGGGTGAGAATGCAGGCCGCGCAGTCGAGCGTGGGAAAGGTCTTGTCGAACTGCGCCATGTGGCCGCCGATGGAGGGCGCGCGCTCCACCAGGTAGACCTGCTTGCCGGAATTGGCGATGGTCAGCGCGGCATGGATACCGGCGATGCCGCCGCCCACCACCACCACATTCTGGTTGATGGGCACGGCACGGCGCGTCAGCGGCACGTGCAGGGCGACCCTGCGCACCGCGGCGCGAATCAGATCCCGGGCCTTCGCCGCCACCACCACGCGGTCCAGGTGAAGCTGATGAATGTCCTCGCGGACCAGCCGCTGCCCGGGGTCCGAGCACATGTATTTGTACTCGCGCGCCACCGCGACGCCCGGGAGCGAAGCCGCGTAGGCGGCCAACTCCTGAACGTCAATGATACCCGCGATGTTCGTGCCGCAGTGGCAGATGTAGACGCCGGTTTTCAATTCAGGCTGCATAGACGCGGTTCCTTTCCGCGGGCCGCGTGGCCTCTTCGGTGAGTTCGATGAGGTCCTTGACGACCAGCCTGTCTTCAAGGCCCGCCGTCTTGATGGCGTCTTCGAACATCACGTAGTCTTTCGGGCAGGCCACGGAAAGCACCCGGGCAGCGGCCAGCGATGCGGCCTCGCGCACCCGCATGACGGCCGGCCGGTCCTGCTGGGCGCCCGTATCCTGCATCCAGATGCGCCCGCCTCCGGCGCCGCAGCAGAACGACGCGGCGCGGTTCCGCGGCATCTCCAGCACGTGCGCGCCGAGTTCCTTCAGCACCGCTCGCGGCGGATCGTACAGGCCGTTATAGCGGCCCAGATAACAGGCGTCGTGATAGGTCACGACGACTTCCGGGGCCCGCTCCACAACCAACCGCCCCGAGTGCAGCAACTGTGCCAGCAGTTCCGTGGAATGCAGCACCCGTTTGGCGATCTCCTCCGGGTAATCGTTCTTGAGCGCGTGATAGGTGTGCGGATCGGTGGTGACAATCCACTGGAAATGGGCCTTGGCGAGCGCTTTCAGGTTCTTATCCCGGAGCGACTCGAAGAGACCCTCTTCGCCCGCGCGCCGCACATCGTTGCCGGCGTTCGATTCTCCCTCGTACAACGTGCCGAAGTCGACGTTGGCCCGGCGCAGCAGGCTGACGAAGGCCCGCGCCACGGGGGCCTGGCGCGCATCCAGAGCGGCGGTGTCGCCCGTCAGCCAGAGGTATTCCACGGGCTGCTTGCGAGCGTCCGCCGGCGCGCCGTCCAGCCCCGCCATCCAGCGCGTCCGCGCCCTGGCAGGCAGACCGAACGCATTGCCGTAACGGGTGAGGCTGATCAGCGCCTCCTGCAGTTTGCCGTCGATGGCGCCCGCGGACATCAGGTGGCGCCGCATCTCGATCAGCACAGGGACATGCTCGTTGAACACGGGGCACTGCTGCATGCACGCGAGGCACGTGGCGCAACCCCAAATCTCGTCGGCGCTCACCACTTCGCCGGCCAGCGAATGGCCGTTGCGCGGGGCCCGCGCCGCTTCCTTGATCGCATGCATCAGCAACTTGGGCGACAGCGAATGGCCGGCGGCATTCTGCGGGCAGGCCCGCTCGCAGCGCCCGCACTCGGCACACGCGAAGCCGTTCAGCAGTTGCTTCCACGTGAACTCCTCGCGTTTGGAGGCGCCTTCCGAGCCGGGCAGCAGAGCGCCGGGCTGGAGTGGAGCAAACCAGACGTTGAAGGGCGACGCCAGCAGGTGCATGTGCTTGGAATAGGGCAGGTAGGCCAGGAAGCCGAGCACGGTCAGCATGTGGCCCCACCACATCCACGCCGCGGCCGCCGGACGGCCCAGCGAACGGGCCCACGCGCCCAGAAGCGAGAAGACCAGCAGCGTACTGATCAACATCAGGATCACGGTCGCGTCTCCGGACTTTTCCAGGCCCTTTGGCGGATACAAGTAGCGGCGCGCGGCGGCAACCGCCACCCCCGCCAGGCCAATGAATCCGCACACGACCAGCGTCAGTCCGACCCAGCGCACGTCGTCCGGATAGGGGACGGGCAGCGCGGGAACGAGTCCCTTGGCCAGGTTCCAGAAGAACGTGGTGGCGTACGCGACGAACGACCAGAAGACAGCGAGGTGCGCGGCGCCGATCGCCTGCTCCTCAAACAGGCGCGGCTGCAGAAACACGTTTTTGAAGAACAGGAGGCTGCGCCGGCCGGGCTGGTCAAAGCGGTTTTCAGGCCGGGCCGAACGCAGCACGCGTACGTAACGCCCGATCCGGGAGCAGAACAGGCCGAACGACACGCTGGCGGCGAACCATAGCCAGGCCGTACCGGACGCGCCGAGGTACTGCCACCCTACCGGATCAGGCATGGGTGGCCATTCCCTTGGCGACGCGCGCCTGAATCGCCTTCGTCAGGACGGGGAGGAATTCCACGGCGTCTTCCACAATGCCGAAATGGGCGGTGCGGAAAATGGGCGCCTGTTCGTCCGTGTTCACCGCCACGATCGTCGCGGAGTCGCGCATCCCCTCGATGTGCTCTGGAGCGCCACTGATGCCCAGCGCGATGTAGAGCCGAGGCTTCACTGTGTGCCCGGACTTGCCGACCTGCCTGGTGATGGGGAGCCAGCCCTGGTCGATCACAGGCCTCGATCCGCACACCGCACCGCCCAATGCATTGGCGAGTTCCTCGGCCGGCGCCATGTTGGCGGCGTCCTGCATGCCTCGCCCGACGGCCACCAGGAATTGCTGCTCGCGGATATCCACATCGCCTGCCTCGGGCTCGATGTAACGCAACAGGCGCACCCGCGGCTCTTCCGCCATGTCCGGCGTAATGGTCTCCACCGCCACCTCGCGCTCCACGCGGCCCGCGTCGGCCGGACGGGCGCCGGGCCAGATGCCCAACACGACGGTCGGCGCATCCAGCGCGACCTGCGCCTCGATCTTGCCTCCGTACAGCACGCACTGCGCCAACAGGCGGCCCCCTTCCACCCGCACGTCACGGCACAGGTTCACGGAAGGCACGCCCAGCCGGGTTGCCATCAGGCTCCCGGCGCCCAGAGTCAAGTTGGTGAAGGGAATCAGCAGCGCCTTCGGGGCGCGCTCCTTCACCAGCGGAGAAAGCGCGTTGGCGAGCGACCCCGGAACGGGATCGGAGAGCGACGGATGGTCGAGTACGAGGACCTGGTCCGCCGCGCCGAGCGAGCCGGCCAGCGCGCCCGCGCCATGACCCGGCAGCACGGCCACCAGTGGCGCCGCCGCCTGCGTGGCGAGCTCCCTTCCCAGCGCCAGAGCTTCATACGTGACTGGGGTGATCTTTCCCTTCCAAGCTTCGGCTAAGACCCAGATTGCTCCTGACATGGCAGTTCACCTCCTTACAGGCTTCCTCGCGCCGCCAACGCTTCGCACAATTCCTCGGCCATCGCCTCGGGCGAGCCGCTCAGCATGAAGGCGTGCGACGAAGCCTCGGGCTTGCGCAACGCCAGCACTTCGCAACCCGGCGCCAATTCGCCGGGCGCGATGACCTCCGGCAGAGTGGAGATCGCCTGCGACTTCATCGCGGCGCGCACCTTCGCCACCGGCACGTAGCGCGGCGGTTTCTCCGCCGCCTGGATCCCCAGCACGGCGGGCAGATCGATTTCGTATTCGCCGTGCAGCCCCCCGGCGAACTCTTTCAGCACCTTGGCCGTCTTGTCGCCCGCGCCCAGCGCGACCTTCGTCACAATGCCCAGGAACGGCATCCGCAGCGTCTCCGCCAGGAGCGGCGCCACCAGCGCATCGAGGTCGCTGATGGCCTGCACGCCGGTCAGAATCAAGTCCGCCGGCAGCAGGCCTGGCGTGTTCTTCAGGGCCCGCTCCAGCAGCAACGCCGATACCAGGGCGCTCACTTCGCAGCCCGCGGCCTGCACCTTGAAGGCCTTGTCCACGCCCTTCGCCAGGGCCTGGTAAAGAGCATCGTCCACCTCGGGCGCGTCGATGGCCACGGCAATCACCTCCGCGCCCGTCTTCTCCTTCAACAGCAGCGCCTGCTCGAGCGCGTGCTCGTCGCACTCGCTCAGGATCATTCGCAGGCCCTCCGCATCCAGGCTCTTGTCGTCGGGAGCGATCAGCAGTTCTTCCACGACGTCGGGAACCATTCTGAGCAAAACGAGAATCCGCATATCTCAGTCCTCCATCGCATCCGCGAGCAGCTCCGTCACATCCCGCACCAGCATGCGCTTGTCCTGCCCCAACACCTTCAGGGCATCCTCGAAACGTGAGACTTCATACGGGCACGACACCGCCAGCACGTCCGCGCCCGTGGCGAGCGCCTCCTTGACCCGGCGCTCGGAAAGCCGTTCGTAACCCCGCGACTTGAAGTAGGTGTCCAGCCACATGCCGCCGCCCCCGCCGCCGCAGCAAATCGAGTTGACGTGGTGGTGCACCATTTCGGTCAACTTCAGGCCCGGTATCGCCGTCAGCAGGCGCCGCGGCGCATCGTAAAACTCGTTCTGCCGGCCCAGGCAGCACGAATCGTGGTACGTCACGCGCAGATTGGCCTTGCGCGTGAGCCGGGGCTTCAGCTGATCCAGCTTTCGCGCCAGGAGCGGCGTGGTGTGGTCGAGCCCCCAGCGGAAGCCGAGCGACGTGTAGCGGTTCTTGAAAGCGTTGTGGGCGTGCGGGCACGAGGTGACGACGCTGTCAAACTGGTACTTGCCGAATACGGCCATGTTGTAGTCCATCAGCGTCTCGAACAGGCCCGGCTCCCAGGTCAGGCGGCCGCACTCGCCGGCGCATTTCTCCTCATTGCCGAGAATCGCGTAGTTGAGTCCGAGCGCATGGAACAGCCGCGCCGTCGCGCGCGCATTATCCTGGCCCCGCGGGTAGTAAGACGTGTAGCACTCCACAAACCACAGCACGTCGGCCGGGCGCGGGTCCTCGGAGAGGATGCGCACGGGCACCGGCGACGTCTTGACCCACGCCGCCCGCTTGCGCGAGGACTCGCCCATCGGGTTGCCGTAACGCAGCGTGTTTTGCAGCGCCCGCTGCAGTTCCCCGGGCAACTCGGCCAGGTGCGTTAGCGCCTGCTCCTTCATCAGGGGCAGCAGCACCTCGGTCAGCCGGATGCCGCGCGGGCACTTCGCCATGCACGCGTAGCACGCCACGCAAGCCAGCAGGCTCTCACTGCGGAACACTTCCTCGATGCGGCCGGCGCGCATCATCGCGATCATCTTGCGCGGCGGATACTCCATCACGTCGCCATACGGACAGGTGCCGGCGCAGGTGCCGCATTGAATGCACGTCAGAATTTCTTTTCCTTCGGGAGTGAACGGAAGGGTCTCGAGCGTCACAGCCGTGCAGGCGCTTTCGAGACCAGTCGCAATCTCGCCCATGACACACCTCGTGCCGGGACGGGCCACTTGGCCTCTCGGTGGAATCTGTGATGCGTTTCGGGAAACCCGGTGCCGCCCAGGCATCGGGCTTCAGCCACCTGTGCGCGGTTTCAGGAGAGCGTCCGATCCGCGGGCGCTCCCTGCCCGCGAAATCTCTCACCCAGTGCAATTAGATATTAAGGTCTGGAATTCCTGTTGTCAACGCCTGTTTTCACTCGTCCCGTTCCACCACAACGCCGCAGGCCCCTACCTATCCGATCGATAGCCACTGGAGGGTGAGCGCGACTTCCCTGTCACGGGCGTTCCGCTTCAGGGAC
>JBEKHU010000249.1:0-5524 GCA_050012115.1 Bryobacteraceae bacterium
ATGGTCTCGACGGTGGCTTCGGCTTCCATGGCGGCGACGGCCTCGGCGATCAGCTCGTAGGCGTGGGGGCCGATGATGTGCACGCCCAGGATCTCGCCGTATTTGGCGTCGGCGACGACCTTCACGAAGCCCTCGTGGGAGCCGAGGATGGAGGCCTTGGAGTTGGCGGCGAAGGGGAATTTGCCGACCTTGACGTCGTAGCCGGCCTCGCGGGCCTGCTTTTCGGTGAGGCCGACGCTGCCGATGCCGGGGTCGGTGTAAGTGCAGCCGGGGATGCGGCGTTTGTTAATCGGCGTGACGGGCTTCCCGGCGATCTGGGCAACCGCGACCATGCCTTCCATGGTGGCGACGTGGGCCAACTGGGGGGTACCGGCGACGATGTCGCCGATGGCGTAGAGGCCCGGCTCGGCGGTCTGCTGGTAGGGGTTGACGGTGACGAAGCCGCGTTCCAGGACGACCTTGGTGTTTTCCAGGCCGATGTTGTCGGTATTGGGCTTGCGGCCGACGGCGACGAGCAGGCAATCGCCCTCGAAGGTCTCCGTTTTGCCGTTGCCGAGTTTCACGTTGAGGCGCACGCCGGCGTCCGTGCGCTCGACCGAGGAAAGGTCCACCTGGGCATTGGTCTCGCAGCGGATGCCGCGCTTCTTGAAACTGCGCTCGAGTTGCTTGGAAACGTCCTCGTCCTCGACGGGCACGACGCGCGGCAGCATTTCGAAGATGACGACCTCGCTGCCGAAGCTGCGGAAGATGCAGCCAAACTCGGAGCCGACCGCGCCGGAGCCGATGATCAACAGTCGGTTTGGGGCCTGCTGGAGCCGCAGGATCTCGATGTTGGTGAGGATGAACTGCGGATCAGGCGCCAGGCCGGGCAGCAGGCGGGCCTCGCTGCCGGTGGCGAGGATGATGTTTTTGGCCTCGAGGACGCGCGGGGCAGCGCCGCCGGACACTCCGACCTGGCCGCCGCCCAGAAGGCGCGCGAAGCCCTTGACGACCTCGACCTTCTGGCGCTTCATCAGCAACTCGACGCCGGCGGCGTGTTTGTTGACGATGGCGTCCTTGCGTTTGTGGACCAGGGGCAGGTCGAGCACGGGGTTCTGGCAATGCAGGCCCTGCTCTTCGGGGTGCTTGAAGTGCTCCCAGACCTCGGCGGTGTTTAGGAGTGCCTTGGTGGGCACGCAGCCGACATGGAGGCAGGTGCCGCCGAGCTTGGGATCCTTTTCGATGAGCGCGGTCTTGAGGCCGTGCTGGCCCGCGCGGACGGCAGCAGAGTAGCCCCCCGGGCCGCTGCCGATCACGATCAAGTCGTAGGACATTCTTCTTAGTTTAACAGCCGCTTTAAGATTCGCTAATCCGGCCATAATTGAGGTGAAGGGCAACGGAACAGGGGGGCGGGCGCGTCGAAATGAGTGGCGGTGAGGGGACAGAGGGCTGAAGTCCACACGGCGCAGAAGGCAGGGGCGGATAGAGAGGATTGTGCGCGCCCTAGGACGGAGACGTCAGTCCCCGGTTTTCACGGGGAGGCAATGCAGGCAGGGGCTGAACCGGATATGAAGATTGCAACGAGCGCACTATTACTGGTGTTGACGGGCGGGGTGGCGTGGATGGAAACGCCGGCGGCGCTGGCCCAGGCGCCAGCCGCGCCGAAATCCAAAGCGGTGCCGAAACCGGCCGGTCCGGGGGCGCAGGCGACGGACCGCTGGCCGCTGCGCAGCGTGGTGTTCAGGGGTTCAAAACTGTTCCCAGCCGAGCAGTTGATGGCGCTCTCGGGGCTGAAGCTGGAGGCGCTTGCGGGTAAAGAGGATTTTGACATGGCGCGGGACCGGCTGTACGCGACGGGGTGCCTCGATGCGGTGGCGTACGTTTTTGAGCCGGCTGGGGGGCGCGGGATCCAGGTGACCTTCGAAGTTGGCGACGTGGAAGAGCGCGGCGGGTGGCGCATCGAAGGACTGAAGCTGGAGCCGAAGGAATACGCGGCGAGGGCGGGCAAGACGCTGCCGCTTTTCGGCCCGGTGATTCCGCTGACCGAGGTGTATGCGAAGCGCATGAGCGAGCTGGCGGAAACGATGTTGAAGGAGAAGGGCGTTAACGAAACGGTGATCGTGAAGTTCGAAGCGGGGTTGCAGGAGGGAGTGGTCGCCGTGCTGCGTTCGAAGACGCCGCCGCCGAACATTGCCGAGGTCATCTTCAAGGGATCGCGAGCGGTGCCGGCGCCGGAGGTGCAGAAAGCGATGTCGGGGGTCGCCGTGGGCACGCCGTGGGACGAGCTGATGTTCCGGACGTTCCTCGAGACGACGGCGCGCGCGATGTACGACGCCTACGGGAGGCTGGGCGCAAAGTTCGTTGCGATCACGACCGAGCCGTCCAAGAACGGGCGGGGCGTGGCGGTGACGGTGAACGTGGACGAGGGGCCGGTGTACAAGCTGAAGCGGCTGGACATCGCTGGCGCGCCGATCCGGGAGGAGGAAGTCAACTCGCTGGGCGGCGATTCGTTCAAGAGCGGCGGGACAGCCAACCTGAGCGAGATCGGACGCGGCGTGGCGAAGGTGATTGAGCGCTTGAAGGAGTTGGGCTATCTCAGGGCGACGTATCACGCCGCCAAACAGATGGACGACGAGGCCAAGACGGTGGACATCCGGATCGAGATCGAGCCGGGCGCGCAATACAAGATGGGCCGGCTGGATATCGACGGGCTGGATATCGAGAGCGAGCCAGTGATCCGCAAGATGTGGGTCATGAAGCCCGGGGAGCCGTACCGCGGGGGCTACCCGGAGATGTTTCTGGCCCAGGTCAAGCAACGCGGCATGCTGGACTACCTGGGCTCCACCAAGGCGGAGACGAAGGTCGACTACCAGCAGGCGGTGGTGGATGTGCGGCTGACGTTCAAGGGCGGGCCGCAGAAGCTGGACAGCCGTCCGCGGGACAGCCACGGGGAGCTGCAGCAGCCGCAGGGCCCGAAGGCATTTTAGTAACGCGCGGACTCAACGTCCTGCAACGAAGTCGAGCACCTGCTGGAGCTCGGCAGTGGGCTTCCCGGTAGACGGTTCGCGCAGTAGCGCCTGCCACGAGGCCTCGACGCAGTTCTTCTCGACGGGCGTCAGATGCCAGCTCAGCGGCGGCGAATCCTCGCACCTCGGCGTCTGGCGGCAACGCAACGTGACGCTCTTGAACTGTTCGGGACGGAGTTCGTAGACGTGCGCGAAGCGGTCGCCGTAGAGGGAGACTTCCAGGTCGTCGCGGCTGCGCTGGCTGTAGGTGCGGGCGTTGTAGAGCAGGGCGACGGGCGCAAGGAGTTGCCAGAGACGGCCGTGGGAGACGGGCGCGGCGGATTCGCCGGCGGGGAAGGACTCGATGGCGAGGAGCAGGACGCGCAGTTTTTCATAACGCTCCTGGGACAGACTGCCCAGGGCGTCCTCAAGCCAGGCCATGGACGAGAAGAGGCCGTAGTTGTCGAAATAGCCGCCGTCTCCGAAATGACGGAAGGAGGGAGCCCCGCGCCAGGAGCGGGCCGAGGGGGAGACATAGGGGAATGTCGCGGAGAGGCGCGCGGCGGTGGGCAACTGGACGTCCTCACCCTGGTTCTTGTCGGTGGCGAACCAATCGCGCAAGCCGGTGTTGTTGGCGAACACAGAGGTAGTGGAAAACGCGACCGGCGAGCCGTCCTCGACGGAAGTCGCATTGAAGATCACTGCGGGCAAGGATCCAGGCGCGGAGAGCATCAGGGAGGCGTAGTGGCCGAGGGTGAAGTGGTTGGCGCCCGCCGAGCCGAGGCAGTCTTCCAGGGCCTCGCCGCGGTCGGACCAGGGATAGGCGACGCCGTGCGCGATGGCCTCGATCACGGACGTGCCGCCCAGTTGCGCCAGGTCGTCGAGCGAAATGCCGGAGCCCTCCATCGAGGGATATAGGCGCAGGGAGTAATAAAGGCCGACGGAGCCGCCGGAAACGCCGCTCATCAGGCGGACCGTGTCACGGAAGCGCGCATCCTGGCGTTGGAGGTTGGCCATGACGGTGCTGGTCCAGGCGGCGGCCTGGATACCGCCTCCGGCCGAGGCGACGATGACGACGCGCGGGCCGGATTTCGAACTCTCGAGCACCTGCGTTGGGCTCGGGCGGTCGGGGTGCGCCCACGCGAAGACCGGGAAGTAATGGTCCTGAGACGACAGGAAGGCAGAGATCGCGGCCAGCAGAACGAATGGCGTGAGCACCGGGACGCGCCACCGGTCGAGCAGGAAGGCGAGCGCGCCGAGCACCCAACCGAGCAGCGTCAGGATAATGACGATGAAGGCGAGGGCCGAGGCGAACTGACCGATGACCGGGGTGACGACGCCGCGATGCACGGAACCGTGAAAGGTCACGCTAGTCCCGCCAATGGCGTAGAGCACGAGGTAACCGAATGCCAGAAACGCGGACAGGGCGTGGCCGGAGAGGAGGCCTCCGCCGCGGGGATCCAAGTAACCCGGTCCCAGCCAGCGGGCCACGCGGCCACTGGCGCGGCGCCCGGCGGCATGGAGCCTGGGGGTGAGCGACTGCGCCCGATAGGCCCGTTCCGCGCCCGGGACCCAGCTCAGGGGCAGAATCACTTCGGCCGGCACGCGGATGCCTTCCTGCGGGGCCGCGAAGCGCAGCGCGAGCCAGAGAAGAGCGATGGTTGCCAGGAGGACGATGGCCAGCGAGACCAGCGCGAGCAACGCGTAGAGCCAGACGGAGCGCTGGCCGGGATCGAGTTGCGGAGCGGTCAGGACCAGAAAGCAGACCGAGGCCGCCGAAGGAACCGAGGCCGCGAGAAGCACCCATCCGCTGGAGGGCGCAGGCCGGTCGGGGCGCCCGATGCGCCGCGGTCCGTAAAGCAGGACTAGGTTGGTGGTGGCGGCGAGCGAGGTCGCGGCGCACCACAAAGCGCAGGCGACGAAGAGGAACTGCCAGGGGGACAGGTCGGCAAAGCCCCGCGACAACGACATGCCGGGCTGCATCAGCAGGATCAAGCCGGGGCCGTAGACCAGCCAGAAGCTAATGGGGACGCGCAACAGCGACAGCCAGTACAGCAGATTCATATTGTTTCCAGAGCAGGAAGGATCTGATGAATTGTAAGGGCCTTTTGCGCGAATGGAAATAGAAAAGAACGGAAAGAAGTGCAGGGTGATAGACTCGGGCGAAAAGGCGCAGGCCCGGCAGGAGGCCTATTTGAGGAGAAACGCTATGAACCGAAGGCAGTTCCTGGGTTCCGCGGCGGCGCTGCCGCTGCTCGACGCGAAGCGCGTGCTGGGGGCGAACGACCGCATCCGGGTGGGGTTTATCGGCACGGGCGGCCGGGGCAACTGGCTGCTGGGCTACGACCTGCCCGGGGCGGAGGTGGTGGCGGTGGCCGATTGCGCCAGGG
The DNA here is from genome assembly GCA_050012115.1 of Bryobacteraceae bacterium. Classification (GTDB taxonomy): domain Bacteria; phylum Acidobacteriota; class Terriglobia; order Bryobacterales; family Bryobacteraceae; genus CAIVVT01. Next base: position 5,375 of record JBEKHU010000249.1, read on the forward strand.
ACCGGGTGGAGGCCGTGGCGAAGGCGCATCCGGATAGCGGGCGATGGACGAAGTACACCGACTATCGGCGGCTGCTGGAGCATGAAAAGCTCGATGCTGTGTTCGTCGAGACGACGACGCACGCGCGCGTGCTGATCGCGATGCAGGCGC
>JBEKHU010000250.1:0-5521 GCA_050012115.1 Bryobacteraceae bacterium
TCGCGTTCCTTTACGCTCAATGCTATCCGCTCCTGTTGCTGTGCCAATCCCCATTGGCTCACGTCTTCAAAACAGGAACTTTCTACTTTGCTCTCTTAGGAACTTCTCACGTTGCGCTGACACCCAACAGCGATTGACAGAGCGTGCAGGTCTGGTATAGTTAAGCTGCAAATTGCTCCCCGCCGGACATGCCGCAAGGCCCCGGCGGGGTTATTCATTTGTGGGGGCAGTGAATGCCCCGGATCGACCGTGCGCTGTACGATGCCTGCATCGACAACTGGGACTACAGGCAGCTACGCAGCCGATCTGCCGAATGAGCGGCTCAGCCACTTCCACGGTGAGAATCCGCTGCCGGACGCGCGACCGGGGGGGCGTGGAAGGCGGGCTAGACTGAAGAAGAATGGCGTTCCGATTCCGGCATTCGATCTGTAATGAGGTCTACAAGGGCTGGGACTTCGCTACGGCGTGCCGGCACATGCGGAGCATGGGGTATGAAGGCATCGAGATCGCCCCGTTCACGCTGGCGGAAGATCCGGCTCGTATTCCCCCGGCAGAGCGACGCGAGTACCGAGACATCATCACGGCCGAGGGATTGAGCTTCGTTGGATTGCATTGGCTGATGGTCGCGCCGCCGGGGCTGCACGTGGCCACTCCCGACCAGGCGCTGCGCGAGCGTTCCTGGCTGCACATCCGGAATCTCGTCGACCTGTGCGGCGATCTCGGGCCGAACGGCGTGATGGTCTTCGGCTCGCCCGCGCAGCGCGCGGCGACAGGCAGTTCGACGCCGGAGGAAGCGCGGGAGCGTTTCGTCGAAGGCCTGACCGCGGTGGCCGGGCATGCCGCGGAGCGGGGCGTGCGGATCCTGGTGGAGGCGCTGCCGAAGGCTCAATGCGACGTGATCAACCGGCTGGAGGAGGCCGCGGGCATCGTGCGGCGGATCGGCAGCCCGGGCGTGCGGACGATGTTCGACACGCACAACGCGGTGGACGAAACGGAGCCGCACGCGGTGCTGGTGGAGCGCTACTTCGAATTGATCGAACACATCCATGTGAACGAGACGGACGGGAAGCACTGCGGCGCCGGGGATTACGATTTTGCGCCGCTTCTGGCGAGCCTCAAGAGGTTGAATTACGGGGGATGGATCTCGCTCGAAGCGTTCGATTTTTCGCCGGGAGCGGAGAGGATCGCGGGCGAGTCGATACGGCATCTGCAAGGCGTGATCGATAAACTGTGAGAGTGCCGGCGGCGGGGTGAGGGGCGTCCCAAGACCGCTCCTTGACAGTCGCGGCTCAGTAACAAAGGGCGCGGCGCGTAATTCGGAAAGTGAGGACTATGTCGAAAGTCGTGGTGACCGGCGGGGCCGGTTTTATCGGGAGCAGCCTGGTGCGCGCGCTGCTGCGCGCGGGAGCGGGACGCGTCACGGTGGTGGACGATCTGAGTTCGGGCAAGGAATCGAACCTCAGGGAAGTGGCGGACCGGGTGGAGCTGTGCGTGGCCGACATCCGCGACTACGGCGCCATCGCGCCGATCCTGGCGGGTGCGGAGAGGGTGTTTCACCTGGCGGCGATCCCGTCGGTTCCGAAGTCGATCGTGGAGCCGGTTCCGTCGCACGAATCCAATATCGACGGCACCTTCAACGTGCTGTGGGCGTGCCAGGAAGGGCGCGGGGGCCGAGTGGTCTACGCGGCGTCGTCGTCGGCCTATGGCGACACCGAGGTGCTGCCCAAGGTCGAGACGATGAAGCCCGACCCGCTGTCGCCGTACGCGCTGCAGAAGCTGGCCGGCGAGTACTACTGCGCGGTGTTCACGAAGTGCTTCGGCCTGGAGACCGTCGGCCTGCGTTTCTTCAACGTCTACGGGCCACGGCAGGACCCGTCGAGCCCGTATTCGGGCGTGCTGTCCCTTTTCATGACGTGCCTGCTGGAGCGGCGCGCGCCGACGATTTATGGCGACGGCGAGCAGTCGCGCGATTTCACGTATGTGGAGGACGTCGCCGGCCTGTGCCTGAAGGCGGCCGGGGCGCCGGCCGGGGTGGTCTCAGGCAAGGTCTATAACGCCGGCAACGGCGAACGGTTCACGCTGAACCAGGTGTGGCGGCAGTTGTGCGCCATCGAGGGCGTTTCGATCGAGCCGCTGTACGGCCCGGCCCGGGCCGGCGACGTGAAGCATTCGCAGGCCGACACCACGGCGGCGCGGCGCGAGCTGGGCCACGATCCGCAATACAGCTTCGAGGAAGGCTTGCGCAAGACGCTGGAATGGTATCGGGAGAGCCTGGCGCGGGGCTGACGCACCAACCGAACAGAAACCTATTGATAGAATGAGGGGGCGGGACCACAACCTATGCTGGAGAATCCGAACGACCGCAGCATCCTGATCACCTCGGTGGACTACGTCTTCAACTGGGCCCGCAAGTCGTCCATCTGGCCGCTCACCTTCGGCCTGGCGTGTTGCGCGATCGAGATGATCGCCAGTTCCGCCGCGCGGTTCGACATCGCGCGCTTCGGCGCGGAGGTGTTCCGCCCCAGCCCGCGGCAGTCCGACCTGATGATCGTGGCCGGCACGGTGACGCTGAAGATGGCGCCGGTGCTGAAACGCATCTACGACCAGATGCCCGATCCGAAATGGGTCATCGCGATGGGCTCCTGCGCGAGCGTCGGCGGACCCTTCAATACCTATGCCGTGCTGCAGGGCGTGGACAAGATCGTGCCCGTGGACGTCTATGTGGGCGGCTGCCCGCCGCGGCCGGAGAATCTGTTCTACGGGCTGCTGAAGCTCCAGGACAAGATCGACCAGATGAGCCTGCTCGAGCGCCCCACCGAGGTGCGGCTGGAGGAGTCGATGCTGGCCGATTTCCAACGGCAGGTCATGGTGGCGCAGACGCGCACCCCCGCGGCGTGAACCCCGATTATCCCCTTTACAGAACGCCCACCGGCCTGTGGCGCTCGCCGCTGCTGGATCGGGAGGAGTGGGCGGACCACGCCTTCGGCAGCGCCCTGGCGCGGCCGGAGGGCGAGTGGCTGGAGCTGAAGCAGGTCCACTCGGCGCGCGTGGCGGGGTGCGGAGAGTGGCGCGAGGGCCTGCGGGCAGACGGGTTGGTCACCGCGGCGCCACGGGTGCGCCTGGCCATCAAGACGGCGGATTGTCTGCCGATCCTGCTGGCCGACCCGAGGACGAGGGTCGTCGCGGCGGTCCACGCCGGCTGGCGGGGCAGCACGGCGGGCATCGCTATCCGCGGTGTGGAAGCCATGGCGCGGCTCCACGGCAGCCGGCCGGAGGAGATTCGCGCGGCTTTCGGGCCGTCGATCGGGGCGTGCTGTTTCGAAGTGGGTCCCGAAGTGGCGACGCAATTCAGTGACTGGTTCCCGGAACGGAACGACCTCGACCGCAGGACGCGCATCGATCTGCCCGAAGCCAACCGGCGGCAGTTGATCGGCGCCGGGTTGCGCCTGGAGCGGATCGCTTGCCAGGCGCCGTGCACGGTGTGCGGCGGCGCGCTCCCGGGGGGCGGGGAATTCCACTCCTGGCGCCGCGAACACCGGACCGGGGTCCGGATGCACTCGCTGATCTGGATTCGCTGAGGGGAACCCCGGCTCCAGACACGAAGGGCGCGACCCCGTCTGGTCGCGCCCTGTGAGTGAACCCGGGTAAGAGGTGGAAGCCGAAAGGCTCAGGCGACCATCGCCGGCTCGTTCTCGAACATATCGAACTGGTCCTCGTGACCCTGCTGCTGATCCGCCCATTCCTGGCAGGTGATGCAGAACGGAGTCCACGGCACAGCGCTGAGCCGCTTGGGGTTAATCTCTTCTTCACAGCGCACGCAGATGCCGAACGCGCCCTCGTTCATGCGCCGCAGGGCGCCGCGCACATTGCGCAGCATATGCGACTCGCGGTCCAGATTGCGGATCGCCAGCTCGCGCTCGGCGGCATGTTGCACTTCGTCCAGCGCATCGGCGTTCTTCTCGATCACAATCCCTTCGCGGTTCCGCACAACCTCAGACAACTCCGCCAGTCTGTCCTCCAGGAATCTCTTGTACTTGGTTAATTCTGTTTTTGTCATTTTCGTTGCTCCCAGGTTTCTTTATTCTGTGTTTGCTTCCTGTACCCTCCGTTTTGACGCTTCGAGACCGGAAAAGTTTCAATACCTTAGTTACTCGTGCTCACAAATTCTCACTGCCAGCCCAGCCACCTTCGGACCAAGCGGACGTGCCGTGCTGCCCAAAGGCGGCAACCCGTCAATATACCACAGCCCGACGCTTGAGCCCAGCAATTTTCATACCAATTTTCTCATCTGGGCCCGACTTGCCCAAACCACTTGGTGAACCGCCGGTCCCTGCCAGCTTTCACCTCTCGCCGCCGGTCGAAACCAACCCTGGCCTTTGCCCGGCCGCCGCCTGACTGCCCCAGGCTCTTCGCGACACCGGTCCAGCGCGGTCCCGAATCTGGAAATCCGGAGTAAAAACTACCGGTTCACCGAATCATAAGCAAGCTCTTCGGCAAATACAACCGTTTTTGTACCGCTTTTTATCACAAACGGTACTGTGCCTCTGCTTGATCAGGTACCTGCAAAGACGAAAATTTCTCGATTCCGTTTCACGAATTCGTAAAGGAAGTTGAGAGTGTTACCGGGCGAGCGCCGCGCAAATCGCTCAGCGGGGCAAATAACTCATTACAGATGTTTCACTTGCGTCAGGTCACACTATCCGGCCGGACGGGCCCGCGGCGGGCTGGCAAGCGGGCATCGGAGGAAAGGAACCCCGGCGCGAGCCCGCGGGCGGGGTTACAACCGGCCGCCGGCGGAGCGGGGGTTGGCGACGGGAGAGCAAGAAAAAGCCCGGAGCCTTGAGGGCTCCGGGCCTGTCTGTCGTCAGCTTGCGGGAAGCCGTTTACTTGGGACAGCCGAGCTTCTTCAGCTCCTTCTGCATGTCCTTCGTGCCGAGATCCTGGGCGGCCTTGAAGCCGGCCGGCAGTTTGGTCCCCTTCGGAACCAGCCAGACCTCGACGCGGCGGTTGTCATCGGCCGTCGAAACCGCCGATCCGCGGCGTTCCTTGGTGGCCGCGCGGGCGGAGGTGCCGCACAGGCCGGGCTGTTTGTCGTCGATCTGGACGTCGCCGGTCCAGTCCGCCTTGACGCGGGACTTGTCCACGTTGGCGCAGGTGCCCTTACCGGTCTTGCCGGCGCCGCCGGTGAGAACGGCCACGGCATTGAGCGTGCGCAGCTTGTCGAGCGCGTCGGCCTTCTGCAGCTTGGTCTTCGGAGCTTCGTCTCCGTCGTAGTGTCCGACGAGCACGATGTCGTAGTCCGGATCAGCGGCCTTGGGAGCCAGCTCATCGAGCAGAATACGCTTGCCGCAGTTGTTCACCCGGGCGCTGCCCTTGCTGAAGATGAGGTCGCCGAAGCGGATCGCCGGCGGCACGTAGTTCACCTTCACCGCAGTGTCGCAGCTGGCGCTCGCGCCGCGATCATCCGTCACCTTGCCGGTGATGTTCACCGTCTTGGCCTGGATCTTGCCGCCCTGGTCGA
>JBEKHU010000251.1:0-5492 GCA_050012115.1 Bryobacteraceae bacterium
CACTTCGAGTCCACTTGCTATCACCCGCTGCTGCTGTTTAGCCGCGAGGGCGACTGTCTGGCGGCAAAGTTGCGGCCCGGCAACGTCCACAGTGCCGACGACTGGGAAGAACTGCTGATTCCCGAGATCGAGCGGCGACAGAAGCTGGGCAAAGAGGTGGTGTTTCGGGCCGACGCGGCCTTCGCCAAGCCGGAGATCTACGAGGCGCTGGAGGAGCGGGGCGTGAAGTACGCGATTCGCATCCCGGCCAACGACAGTCTGGAGAGGGACATCGCAGAGTTGTTGACGCGGCCAGTGGGAAGACCGAGCCACAAGCCGGTGGTCTGGTACAAAGGTTTTCTCTACCAGGCGGCCAGTTGGAAGACGGCACGGCGGGTCGTGGCGAAGGTGGAGTTCCACTTTGGAGAGTTGTTTCCTCGCGTCGGGTTCATCGTCACCAACCTGGACGCGGACAGCCGGGCGGTGGTGCGGTTCTATAACAAACGGGGGACGGCGGAGCAGTGGATCAAAGAAGGCAAGCAGGCGGTGAAGATGACCCGGCTGAGCTGCCATCGATTCCGCTCCAACGAAGTGCGCCTCTGGCTGAGTGTGATCGCCTACAACCTTGGCAATCTGTGGCGGCGGCTGGTGCTGCCGCCGAGGATAGACAACTGGTCGCTGACAAGCTTGCAGCAGCGGCTGGTGAAGACCGGCGGACGGCTGATTAAGCATGCGCGTTACTACTGGCTGTTGTTGGCAGAGAGCCATTTGACGCGGCGGCTTTTCGGGGCGATGGTGCGGCGAATCGCAGCGTTGCCGCTGTCGAGCGGATAGGGCGCGGCGGCCAGGAAGCAAACCGGGCGAAGGAAGGAGGGGGGACGGAGAGGTGTATAAGAAATCCCTTGAAATGAGGCACTTCCTGGTCTTCCACTACCCGGAGGAGCCAAAGTTGGCCCGTTCCTGGGCCGCTGGAGTCGCTCGGGATCGAAAAGCAGAACAAACGGCTCCAATGGTGGCGGTGGGATGTATAATCGATGCTGCCCAGGATGCCAAAACGGAAATTCTGGCTAGAATGGAAACTCCGGATGAAATCCTGGCTAGACTAGACTCGACCGGAACAAGTGAGTGGTTAGGAGACCAGCCCATGGCAGTCCAGAAGAAGAAGCTCATCGCCACCGGGTTCGCACTCGTCGGCGTGGTATCGTTAGCGGCGGCAGTGCTACCTGCCATCAAGGGGCAGTCGCTAAATGTCACGTTCCTCTGCGTCAGCGTCTTCTGGCTCATCCTCAGCGCTGTTGTCTGGCGTACTCCCGGTGGCCGCGCCGCCTAACCAGCACTTGCCGTTGACGGGCCGCCGGCCGACATTGGAGTAGGCCGCCGATACCGGGGTAGCCTAAACCGCTAAAGCGATAAACCGTAAACCGAAACCGGGACAGCCTGACTTGTACCGCTTCTAACAGAGTGAATCCACAAGGCTTAGCAAAACAATACGACCGTGATTATGGTTCGCGCCTTAGTTTTAGGCAGGCGCGGCTCCGCACCCATTCTGCTGAACAACCATTAAGGGAACAATCGCGGCGGGCGCACTTATCCGTTTGCCGATTTCTCGTTCAAGGTGGAAGGGCTGCAGCCAACTACGACGACTCTGTCGTTTCTGTCTGTCGAAAAAGAGTCTAGCTGGAAAGCTTCTGAAAAATCCGGTCAGTACCGAATTCCGCGACGTGTGTCACGCCGATGCTCTTCATGTAGGCACCGATAGACTCGCGTTCATGGCTGGTCGTTATTATGATCTGGCAGTTCGTCTCGCCCAACGCGTGGCGCAGCATCTCCCGGAACGCGTTCTCTTCCACGGATTGCTGCTGTGGCTCATCGAATATGAGCAGTCCCGGATGATTGCCGGTCGCTTGCGTGCCCACTTCTAGAAGCCCGAGAAGATACGCCCAATGCAGCCGGATCAGATCGCTTGCCGAGACGTCGGCTTTCAGGTTGATTTTCTCCGCTTCCGGCTCGTAGGTGTCGAGCGATAATTTCACATCGCTGACATCAAGGCTGCCCATCTTGTATCGCGTGAGCTGCTGTTGAAAGGAGGTCTGCCAATCCGAAATCTTCTTGATGTCGCGCTCCGACAAGACGCCTTTAGGCAGTTTCTTGAGCCGTTCCTGCACGTCCAGCCATTCGTTTGCCAGTTCCGCAAGCTCGGCCATATATTCGTCGAAGACCTGCTGCTGGGTTTCCACGCGCCCAATCCTGTCCTGCAGCCGGATTCGCTCTGATATGGCCTCGATGGAGGGAGAACTGGAAGCCGATACCAGCGTCTCCCGAATATCGCGGATGCGTTCACGCAGCCTCATCACTTCGGCGCGTTGTGCGCGGAGATCCCTTTCAGCAACTGCTATCGAGTGGACGGCGTTGTTATGGACCGCCGTGAAAAGCTTGATCTGCTCTTCGTAGAAGCTCACGTTCTGGTCCACCGTCATTGGGGTGGCTTTATTCGCAGTATCGAGCAGCGAATCGGCGAGCTCTTGATGGCAGGTGGGGCAGTGCCCCGTGACGACCTCGGGCTGATCACTCGATCCGAGATTGCGGACCTTTCGCAGGTCTTTGTACTTCCTCAAATCGTCGTTGATGCTGTCGATGCGTTGTTGCAGCGATTCCGCTTCCGCCGTCTCGGTTTCAAACTTGTCATAGAGCGCCGCCACGGAACGCTCCTGTCCGGCGAGCTGATCCTCCAGTTGGGCGAGTTCTCCCCGGATTCTAGGCTCCGCAGTGACGGTCGAAGGAACCTCGACGCTCTGCAGTTCGGCCAAACGTCCCCGCAAGCTATTAAGGTGATCCGCGATCGGCAGCCAGTTTGAGGACTGCATCACCGAAAGCGTGGGCAATACTCCCGGAGGCCAGGATGCAACCGGCTCTACGGGAATTCCTCGAACGTTTCCCACAACCGCAGTCGCCGACTTCTACGCTTGAGACCGCGTCGCGGACCATTCCCGTCTCAGCCGTTTGATTTCTTCCTGCACTGCGACGCGTTCCAGCGCGTTGGCGTAGGCATCGAGCCCGAGCAGGAATTCAACCGTCCTGCGTCCCACATCGCGTATCCCAAGCCATGTCGGATACCGGGCCGGGAGCCGGCCCCAACCCAACTTCTGTTCTACATAGAGGAGCGGGAAAATCGTCTCCAGATAGAGCAGAGTGTCAACGTCATTGAACCTTGGCGCCATCGGCAGTTCCCATCCAACGAAGTCCTTGAGCTTCCGGTGAAATCCAAGTTCGTTGCTGGCCGCACCACCCTCCCTGACGTAATAATCCCGCGCCGTGCTAAGGCCTTCTTTCTTGGTAATCGCCCGGCCTTCATAAACCGTCATCAGATGTCGATGCCGTTCACCCGCGATGGCCCTTTGCACCGTCAGGAACTCATGCTTTGCGTTCTCGATCTCAATCGAAACCGCTGAGTCGAGTACTGTCGCCCTCGCGTCCTTGCCGTCCACTTTGTAGTCCAGGTAATCCGTCATGGCATGCGCCAGAGGCACGGCATGAGAGGGGCCCTGCATGCCTTCCATGCCGAGGGCATACATAATCGACTGAACGACCTGGGATTTCCCGGCCCAGTTCTCCGCGCGGATGATGTTCAGGCCGTCGGCAAAGTTCTGCCTTGTTCCAAACACCCCCTTGTCGGTGTTGATGCTGATGAACAAGTGCCGTATGCGCAACATTAGATGGACCTGACCGTGATCATCTCGGTCGCGATGGTCTCAGTGATGTCTTTGCCGATGCGCGTCAGGAAATCACGCTCCTCCTGCATCACGCTTTCATCCTTCAGTATTTCCGACATCCACCGCTTGCCTTTGGCGGTTATCTGGAGCCGGTCGCCACCTACCCAATGGACATAACCTTCTCCCACAGCCAGATTGATGGCCCGCCCCAGTGCAGGTTCAAACCGGAACTGAAAACTGAATAGCGGCTGCTGGCGATCCCGGACCTGCTCGAACTCGGCCCGGTTCTTGGCCGAGCGCAGCGCCCAGTTCAGGATGTGCAATCGCCTGAGGGAGCTCTTACATGCACGGGAACTGAGATGCAGGATGAGCAGCAGCGCCCCGATTTTCCAGTCCGGTCGAAGCTCCGCCGCGATGGCCATCGGTCTCCGAGTGAACCGGAAGGCCCGATCCTCCGCGATAGTGAGGCCCTTCTCTTCGTCCATCACTCAAACTCCAGCGGACAGCGCAAGAGCCAATCCGATACGGCCTCGCGGGCCAATACATCCGCTGCATGCGGGCTGATACCGGAGACGCCGCGTAGCGTCGATTTATACGCACTCAGCGTGGCGTTGAAGAATTCTCCCGGGACGGAAGTGTTCGTCAGGCACTCCGCCTCAAGTTCGTCCTCGCGGAACGTTTTCCGGCGGATGACATTTTCATAGACTTCAGGAAGTTCCAACTCGAGCCGCCCCAGCACAATCTGGCCGCCGATGTAATCCTTCACCATCTGGTTCAGAAACTTCTGCCTCATCCGTTCGGACTTACCCTGTGCGATGATCGTGGACTTCCGGGTAAGGTTCTCTGCCATTTCCAGACCCTTGTTGTCATCAAACCAATTGGCCACGCCCGCCACGCTGTCGGGGATATCCTTCACGTCGAACTGGTAGAGGTCCAGATTCGCCAGCGCCTTCATCTCCAGGGCAAATTCCTCGCCCGTGATGACCGAGATTCGGAAATCCTTCGTGACGTGCTGAGGGTCGCGCTTCCGTACCTCCTCTGCCTTCTTGCTCGCGTGTATCAGGAGTTCCTTGTTATTCCAAAACGGCAGGACGAAATTCCAGATCCGGATGCGAATGTCGCCCAGAATCTTCAGTAGCTTCGCTTCATTCTCCATCAGCTTGCCGATGTCGGCAGTCATCTTGGTCTTCTGCTTTTTGAGCAGGAAGGCGGAATCAGTCCAGGTCTGACACGCGTAACATTGATACGCCGTTCCATCCGCCGCAAAGCCTTCCAGTCCGTAATCGCCGCCGCTTTCAGCTGCGATGTGCTGGTAGCTGCCGACCGGCTGTGCGTAGCGCAGCTTCAGCGCTCTCTGGATGTGCCTTTCCCAAGCATTCGGGTCCCACGGCGATGCGTCACCTGGCATAGACTTCCAACGATCCTTGCCTGATCGCACGCTCCTAATCGGCCGTGCCGCTGCGATCCATCGCGCCGATTTCGTCCGCGCTCCGGGCCGATCACGGTTCAGAAACTCCGCCGTCGAACACTCCACGCATCTAACGGCGATGGTGCCGCCGACTCTTTTCGCCGAAACCGGCTTGGCCAACGAACCGCCGCGCGCCCTTAGGGTGTCTTCCGGTTGATCAAGCTATTGAATCTAGCACACTTGAGGGCTCACAAATCGGCTTCGGCCACTAACTGCGCCTGCCCCCTGGCCTGACACAAACGGTTAAGACACAGTTCGCCGTTCGCTGGAAATCCCTCGACCGGCAAGATGACTGTAGCGCATACTGGGACCCGGCTGGTGAAGCGGAGGCAGGC
>JBEKHU010000252.1:0-5491 GCA_050012115.1 Bryobacteraceae bacterium
CGTCGCCTCTCACCGGTTCTCACCCGGTTGCAACCGGAATGGAAGCGGGTTGTCCTGCTCGCGCTGGTCCTGATCCTTGGCGCGGCTTGTGCCACCGACCTGCGCGCTGGGCCGCCGCTGGGAATAAATGGGGATTGGGACTACGTCGATCTGGTCAAGCAACTGAACTGGTACGGCAGCGTGGCCGTGGACAGCAACGGTTGGCCGACCGCCGACCTGCCCTACGTCACGCTGTTCGATGTGCGCAAGAACATGCCGTGGAACGGCCCCGATCCGGACGGCGTCCCGGAGAGCATCGCCGGCACCTATAAAGTTTCATTCAACGGCAAGGCCACCTTCCTCGTGTCGGGCGGCGGGCACGTGCAGAACCAGGTGTACAACGCGCCCACCAACGCCACGACTCTGGATCTGGTGATCGATCCTTTTAACTGGATCATCCAGATCAGTCTCACCAACACCCAACGCAGCGCCAGCTCGGCTGTGGGCAGCGGTTTCACCAACCTGCAGATTCCGCGTCTGGGTTATCCGTTGAACTCCCCCCAGCTTTTTACCCACGAGACCCTGATGGCCTACGGCCCGGGATTTGCCGCCATCCGCGTGTTGGGTCCGGACGATAGCAACGATTACAACACCTACACCTGCGCCGCCCTCTCACCCTCCACCGGCGGGGCCGGCTACAACACCTGCAACAGCCAACCCGACAAGGTCCTGGTGAGTACCCACTGGGCCGACCGCGTCCAGCCCACCGACGCGAGCCCGGGTCCGGCCGGGCTGCCGCAGAACAACATCAACGGCAAACAATCCCACGGACTGCCGTGGGAACACATGATCATGTTCTCGAACCAAACCAACGCCGACCTGTGGCTGCACGTGCCGGTCTCGGCCGACGACGACTACGTAACCCAGTTGGCCACGCTGGTGAAGTTCGGCAACGGCTACACGGCCGGCCTGAACCCTAGCCTGCACGTGTATGTGGAGTACAGCAACGAGATTTGGAACAACGGTTTCGACACTTACCACTGGAACGACATCCAGGCCACCGCGGCCGGCATCAGCGACATCCAGCAGTACGTCAAGCGCAGCATCCAGATCGCCAAGCTGTTCCAGAACGTCTACGGCTCCGCCGCCATGAAGACGACGGTCCGGCCGGTGGTGCTGTGGCAGTACCATACCGAGATGGCCATGTTCAGTGCGCTGGCGTGGGCGGAGCAGCCGGCCCAGCGGTCGGCCCTGGGCATCACCAAAGTGAGCGATGTGCTTTACGGCGCCGGGCAGGCGGGCTACAACGATCCCAGCGACACGTCCTCGGTGGCCGACATCATGGCCACGATGTGGACCGACGGCAGCGACGGGATGCGGCGGGACATCATCGGCTGGCAGGCGGTGTGCTCCTACTTCGGGCTGCAGCAGGTTAACTATGAGAGCGGACCGAGCCTGAACGGCGCGGGTTCGAAGAGCGGGAGTTGGCCGCCCCCGGTGGGCGATCATCTGGGCGCCGTGGCTACGCGCGACCCGCGCATCACGGCAGTCGAAGTGAATTTCTACCTGAACGACTACTTCGCCGTGGGCGGCCAGTTGATCAACTTCTTTGCCATGCGCGGCTCGGTCAGTCCATGGGGCGATTGGATGCTGGTGGAGAACTACAGCGGCATGCAGTTCAATACGCCCAAAATGCAGGGAGCCCGCGCGGTCCTGGCGGCGCCCGCGCCCAAACTCACCGCCGGGCACGTGCTGCCGTGGAGCATCGGGCAGAGCGTCAGCATCGACGCCAGCCAGAGGACGGCCGACCCGTGGATGGGCGATGCCGCGCCGCTGGCGGCGACGACCATCAACAGTGGCAGCAACCCCAGCAACTTGTATCTATTGCGAGCTCTGGCTCCGGGCACGTATGCCATCCGCGTGTACGGCCAGGCGGGGAGCAGTCTGGCGAGTCTGCAGATCGCGGTGGACGACGTCGTGCTCGGCACGGTACAACTGCCGACGGCGGCCAATGGCTATTCGAGCACGGTCGCGGCGACTCTGACCGCGGGGTTGCACGGTCTGCTGGTGACCAACGCCGGCACGGACAACAATAACCTGCCGGCCGGCAACAGCAACATCCAAATCACCCTGACCGCGGGGGGCGGGGCGGGCGATGTGCCCTCGGCTCCCACCAACTTTTCGGCCACGAGCGTGGCAAGCGGCACGGTCAACCTGAACTGGGCGCCGGCCGCTTCCGCTACCGTGTACCACGTCAAGCGGGGCACTATTTACAGCGGACCCTACACCGAAGTGGGCACGGCCATTGCGCCGGCCAACACCTACGCCGACACGAGCGGCTTGACCGATGGAACGCTGTACTACTACGCAGTCAGCGCCGAGAATGCACTGGGGCTAAGCGCCAATTCGCCGGTGATCTACGCCGCTCCGGGGCCGTCCTCGGCTCCCGCGGCTCCCGGCAGCCTGACGGCAGTGGCCGGCGCGGGCGCGCTGGGATACGAGAGCAGCGCCAGCGCGACCGGCATGATCCAGTTGACCTGGAGCGCCAGTCCGACGGCGGTGACCTATGCGCTGCAGCGTTCCACGGTCTCCGGGTCGGGGTACACGACGGTGGCGACGCAGCGCGCCACCAGCTACATCGACAGCAATCTCACACTCGGCCAGACCTACTACTACGTCGTCCAGGCCATCAACGGCGACAATCAGGCCAGCGGCAATTCGCCCGTGGCGTCCGCTACGCCGCTGCTGAACGCTCCGGCCCAGGTCACCGGACTTGCGGCCACGCCGGGCAGCCACCAGGTCGCGCTGCGCTGGACGCCGGTCACGCTGCTGTGCCCGGCCTTCAGCCCCCCGCAGTACAACGTGAAGCGCGGCGATGCGTTGGGCGGGCCGTACGCGGTCATCGCCCAGCCGTCCTGGGACAACGTGGTGGATAGGACGGTCGTGCCGGGCGAGACGTACTACTACGTGGTCTCGGCTACCAACGGAGTCGAAGGACCGAACTCGGCCCCGGCCAGCGCGGCGGCGTGCGCCGGATTTCCTACACGCGACCGGCGGGTGTTTCCGCAGCCGCTGGGCATAAGAAACCCGGGGCTGACCGGGTGTGGCGCCGCCGCAATGAGTGAAGTCGAAAAGGGAACCGTGGAAGCGGAAAAGAAATCGGCGGAAGCGGAAGAGTGAGCCGGAGCGGCGCTGCGCGCCCACACACAAGAAGATGCGCGCCGCCAGGCCGCGAGCCAGGGGCTGGTACGAAAGGCTGTCCCAACAGGTAATACCAAGCCCGGTCTCTGGTGATGGATCGGGTCGTGGCTACGAGCAAATTCGCCGTTGTGTTTCCTAGCCGATCAGGACGAAATCGCCGGGCCCGATGGTCGTGCCGGGGATAACCGTCGCCCCGAGATCCTGCCAGACGGTAACGGTCGGCAACAGCGCTCGATCGTTCGACTCCAGTCCGACCTCATAATAGAAGCCCATCTGAAAAGGCTTGCCCGGGCCGACGGAGTTGGCATTGTGAAACACGCAGTCCGGGGCGATCGTCTGACTAAGCGGTCCGGGCGGAGTTGACGTCTTGGCTGAGCCTATCCCTCCCTGATAGACGGTGACGCGGAAGGCTTGGGGCTGCTTGGAGTCGTTGACCAGCGCCCAGTCCACAGAAGCGGCGTTTTGTGGCAGCAGGAAAAGACCGCTCGAAAGCTTGTAGCGGAAGCTGGGGGCGGCCGGTTTGGATGCTTTCTTTGCCGGCATCGGACGAGTTCCTCCTTGGAATGAGCAGGTGCTCTATTACCGGGGCTGATGCTAGCACAGGCAAAACGGCAGTACAAGCAAAAAGTAATGCAAGCAGAGACTAGTGGAGGTAGTTGAGAAGGTGGTCGTTTTATGCCGATTAGTTCGCGCGCTGAGAATGACAGGCAACGGCTAATCGAGCGGCCGGATCTTGATGTTGCGGTACCACGCCTCGTCGACGTGGTGCTGCAGCGCGACGGGGCTGGCGGTGACCGGCTGGTCCAAGAGCAACTGACGGATGCCGGGGGCGTCGCGCCAGCGGTGCTCGATCGCCTGGCGCACCTCGGGCGCGTCCAGGCTGGTATCGACAACCTTGACGCCGTTCAGCCAGTGCTCGACATGCTTGCCGCGCAGGACGATGCGTGAGCTGTTCCAAGCGCCCACCGGACGATCCTCGAAGCTGGTCACGGGCGACATGCCGTAGAGCGAGGCGGCGCGGTAGCTGGGGCCGCGCAGGGCGTCGGGGTGATGGGCGCTGTCGATCACCTGGTATTCAAAAGCCACGGGGTACTCTTCGTAGCGCCCGCCGGATCGCACGGTCTGGCGGCTGGAGGGGTGGTTCTGATACTCGAATTCGACCTGTTGCTCGAACGGCACGCCGTGGTGGACCTTGTCGGCGTCCATGAAGACCAGCGCCTGAATGCGATACTTGACGCCGCTGTTGGCGCCGGGCGCGACCTTCCAGTCGAAGAGCATTTCGAAATCGCGGAACTTCCGCGCGCTCATCAGGTCCTCGCGCGTGGCCGAGTGGGGCACGGTCTTGAGGCAGCCGTCCGCGACCTCCCAGGCGTGCGCGGGGGGATTCTTCAAGTTGGGATCGACCCATCCGTCGAAGCTCTTGCCGTCAAACAGCAGGATCCAGCCGGCGCGCTGCTCCTCGGGCGTGAGCGTGTTGAACGACTGGGCCGAGGCGACAGCCGCGAGGGCGGTGATGAGCAGCGTCGGCAGCGCGGCGCGCATGTGAGTATGACGGCAAAGCCTCAACCTGCGGTCTGCTTGTGCCATGGGGCGATTCTAGCAGGCGGAAGCCGGGCGCGACCGCTCCCTTACGGTCGCGGCTCTGAAACGAGCGGCTCAGAAACCGGCGGCTCAGTACCCCCCTAGTGAATCACGAGCGGCACGGAGATGCTGGTGGTTTCCCAGGCGATCTTGAGCGTGCCATTCGGGCCGTCCCCGGCCTCGATGGAGATGGTCAACTGCTCGACGGGCCAGGAGAGCTGGGCCACCTTCGCCTTGATCTGGCCGAGATCCTGGGCCTTGTTTTTGTCGTAATCGAAGGCGCCCCAGGTTTTGGCCACCTTGTTCAGAATCACCGTCCATTCCTTCTCACCGGGGATGGTGAACCGGGCGTAGGTGCCCGCGGGCACGTGCAGCGAACCGAACATGAGGTCGCCGGTGGTGGTGAAGGTGGTGGCCTCATCGGCGCCGGTGCGCCAGACCTTGCCGTATGGTTCGTGTTCGCCGAGCATTTTGCGGCCCTTCAGGTATGGACGGCCGTATTCGACGGTGATGGTGGCGCCGCCGACGGTGGCGGTGACCTTATCGTGCGGGCTCTTGCGCTGAGCGCGGGCGGGCCGGGCGGTGCAGAGCAGGAGCGCCAGCGGAAGCAGGACGAGCAACAGTTTTCTCATAGGTCAACTTCCCCCTACGTTTGGGTAGTGTAGCAGCCGGGCGGGTGTTCAGGAAAAGCGCGGGCCGCGGCGGGGGCAGGGAAGCAGTCCGGGCGGCG
>JBEKHU010000253.1:0-5490 GCA_050012115.1 Bryobacteraceae bacterium
GGTCGACGTCGTCTTGCCCGAGCCCTGCAGCCCGACGATCAGCATCACCGTGGGCGGCGTATTGGCCGTCCGGATGCGGCTGGCGTGCTGGCCCAGCACGGCGATCAGCTCGTCCTGGACGATCTTGACCACCTGCTGGGTCGGATTGAAGGCGTCGAGCACTTCCTGCCCCATCGCCTTCTGTTTCACACCCTCGATGAACGCCTTCACGACCTTGAAATGGACGTCCGCCTCGAGGAGCGCCACACGGATCTCCTTGAGGGCGGCCTCCATGTTCGCGGCCGTCAATTTGCCTTCGCCGCGCAGGTTCTTGAACACCCGCTGCAGCTTATCGCTCAATGAATCAAACATTTGAGTGAGGGTGCGAGTCCAACCTTCCCGAGGGACTGCTGGAGGGACACACGACTGCTAGGGCAGCAACGACCAGTATAGCAGGCTGGAACGGAAAGACAGGCTCAACGGGCGCCGGGAATCCGCGGCGCGCGGAGGACAAAAAACCGGCCGATGCGCCGCTATTGACGGACCGGCCAGAAGAGGGCAGGTTGGAGGAAGCGATATGCACGCACCGCCAGTGGAACCGCCGACCCGTGGTCCGGCGGCGCCACCGGGGGTTCCCCCTCCGATGGAAGAACGCCAATCGCCGAAATCGGCGTCCAAAAAACTAGGCCCGGCGCAGCCGGCGGCCCAGCCAACCGAGGCTCAACAGTCCCACACCAAACAGGGCATAGGTGGCCGGCTCGGGTAACGTTCTCGACTCTACCGCCTCAAGCGCGATGAACTCCTGCGAGGCGCCGAGCCCTCCGCTGAGGCCCCCCGCAGGGGGGTTCAAGGCCAGTGAAGGGTCAGGCGTAAAGAAGACGACCTTCGAGTAATCGAATGTGCCGGTCGCCACAACGCTCGCGGCGGCAGTGACGATCGCCTGGATCTCGGGAGTGGAAGCGACCGCCCATTGCCCCGTGTATTGGGGTGGATGGCTGAACAGCCACCATACCGCCACGTTGCCTTCGGCCGAAGACGCGCCGCTCCCCCCATCCGCTACCGGGTTGGATCCGCTGCCGGTGGCGCCTTCATAGAAGATGATTGCCGCTTCCTCGTACGCCAGCAATGCGTCGCTGGGGTTCGTGAATTCCGAGTACCACTTCATTGCCGTCAGGTCCTGCGGGATGAAGTGCACGTTGGCCCACCACTTGAGACCCGCATTCACGTCCGTTTGTGCGTCATCGCACATCGAAGGCACGGCGCTCAGGTAATACGGGTATGCATAGACGTTCAGGTTGTAGCTGCCGTTGTAGGGATTGACCAGAGGCAGATTGACCGTGGCTGAGCCGGGTCCGCTGTAGGTGAGCAGGATCGGGCTCGCCGACGCGGGCAGGATAAAGATAAGGCAGCCGAGGATGGCGATTGCCAGGATTCCGAGCGATTTTTTCGTATGCATATTCGTTCCCTTCCGTTCTCATGATCGGGCCGGGATCGGTTTTCCGGAATAGGCCCAACGGCTTGGTACTAAATGGCTTAAGTGCGCGACAGCTCGCGCGGACGTCGAAACTGCCCTATTAGTCCTGGTTTATAGGGCCATTTACGGCCTCAGAACGGCTGCCGGCGCGCGGAGGCATAGAACTCGAAGCCCTTTTGGTTTTAGTACAAAACCCCGCCCAGCTCGCGCGAAACGCGCCGCCGGGCGCCGTCTGCCGACGGAAACCACTCCCCCTGGCCGGGCACAGCCATGGAATCGGCGGCCGTGGCTGAGGCATCCTGGAAGGTGCAAGAGAACTGCAAACCATGCTGAACTTCACCTTTCAGAATCCAACCAAGATCCTCTTCGGCCAGGGCCAGATCGCGAACATTGCCGCCGAGATTCCGGCAGGCGCGAAAGTGCTGCTGACCTATGGCGGCGGCAGCATCCACCGCAACGGTGTCTACGAGCAGACGATGAATGCGCTCCTCCGGCGCAAGGTGGTCGAGTTCGGCGGCATCGAGCCGAATCCCGAGTACAAGACGCTGCTGCGGGCCGTGGAGTTGGGCCGGGCGGAGAAGGTGGACCTGCTGCTGGCCGTGGGCGGAGGCTCGGTCTCCGACGGCACGAAGTTCATCGGCGCGGCCATTCCCTTTGCCGGCGAGCCGTGGGATATCGTCGCCAAGCAAGCGCCCGTGACCTCGGCCGTGCCCCTGGCCGTAATTCTCACCCTGCCCGCCACCGGGTCGGAGTCGAATTCTTTTGCCGTCATCAGCCGCGCCGAGACGGGCCAGAAGCTGGCCTTCTCGTCCCCCTTCGGCTACCCCCGCTTCGCTGTGCTTGATCCGCAGACCACCTTCTCCCTGCCGCCGCGCCAGGTGGCCAACGGCATCGTGGACGCCTTCGTGCACACCCTGGAGCAATACCTCACCTATCCGGTGAACGCGCAACTGCAGGACCGTTTCGCCGAGTCGATCCTGCAAACCCTGATCGAGGTCGGGCCGCGGACGCTGGCCGCGCCGGCCGACTACGACCTGCGCGCGACCTTCGTCTGGTGCGCCACCATGGCGCTGAACGGGCTGATCGGCGCGGGCGTGCCGCAAGACTGGGCGACGCACATGATCGGCCACGAGCTGACGGCGCTGTACGGCATCGATCATGGCCGCACGCTGGCTGCCGTGATGCCGCACTTGCTGCGCGTTCAGGCCGCGTCGAAGGGCGACAAACTGGCGCAGTACGCCGCGCGCGTATGGGGCGTCGGGGAGGGCTCGCGCGAGCAGCGGATTGAAGCCGGCATCCAGGCCACGGAGCGCTTCTTCGAGTCGCTGGGAGTGCCCACGCGGCTCAGAGCGTACGAACACGTGCGGCCCGAAACGCCGGTCACCGTCGCGCGGCGGCTCGAGAGCCACGGCATGACGCACCTGGGAGAGCGCCAGGATGTGACGCCGGAGCGGGTGGAGAGAATCCTGGAGATGAGCCTGGTCGGCTGAGGGGCGCCGTCCAGCGGACGCTGCTTCCGGCCGGGGACAGAATCGCCCCGTCCCGGCCGCCGCCTGCGGGCATCAGACGATCAGCATGCAATCGCCGTAGCTGAAGAAGCGGTACTTCTCTTTGGATGCGTGGCGGTATGCATCCAGAATCAGTTCCCGTCCGGCGAAGGCGCAGACCAGCATCAGCAGGCTCGACTTGGGCAGGTGGAAGTTCGTCAGCAGGACATCCGTGACCTGGAATTCGAAGCCCGGGTAGATGAATAGATCCGTCTCTCCGGCTCCCGGGTTCAGGCCGCCGCCGCGGATCGCCGTTTCCAACGTGCGGACGCTGGTGGTGCCGACGGCCAGGCGGCGCTGCGCGCGTTGCAGAACCTCTGCGGCCGCCGAAGAGATTTCCCAGGTTTCGCGGTGCAGGTGGTTGTCCTCGACGATCTCGTTGATCAGCGGCTGGAATGTGCCCAACCCGACTTGCAGCGTCACGCGCGCGAACTCGGCCCCCGCGGCGCGGCAGGCCTCCATGACCTCCGGCGTAAAATGCAGGCCGGCGGTCGGGGCGGCCACCGACCCCGGTTTTTCGGCGTAAACCGTCTGGTAGCGGTCGCGGTCGGCCGGAACGTCGAGCCGGTGGATGTAAGGCGGCAGGGGGACGTGGCCGATGCTCATTATCTGCTCATCCAGGTCGCCCTTCCACTCCAGGCGGACCCGGCGCTCGCCGCGGATGCCGGTCTCGAGAATGTCGGCGCTCAAGCCGGGCGTGATCTCGACATGGGCTCCGGAGTGGAGGTGGCGGCCCGGCCGCACCAGCGCGCTCCAGAAACGCCGCTCGGCATCGAGCGGGCAGAGCAGGAAGATCTCGACCTCACGCGCGTAGCCCGGCTTGCGGCCGAACAGGCGTGAGGGGAAAACCTTGGAATCGTTGATTACCACGGCATCGCCGGGGCGAAGGTAGGAAGGCAGGTCGCGGAACAGGCGATCCGACCAGCTTTTCGAAGCGCGGTCGATCACCAGCATGCGCGAGGCGTCGCGATCGGCCAAGGGTTCCTGAGCGACCAGGTCGCCCGGAAGGTCATAATCGAAATCAGAGAGCTTCATTACCCCGTCTCTCGTACATTATTCTTTCACGGCCTCCGATGCCGGCCAACTGCATACTCGGATTGGAAACCTCGTGCGACGAAACCGCCGCCGCTATCGTGGCGGCGGACAGGAGTATCCTCTCCAGTGCCGTAGCATCACAAATTGATACGCACGCCAAGTATGGCGGCGTCGTACCGTAGCTGGCCTCCCGCGAACACCTGCGGGCGATCATCCCGGTCGTGCGCGAATCGATGGCTCGTGCCGGCGCCGGATGGGAATCGATCTGCGCGGTGGCCGCTACCGTCGGCCCCGGCCTGGTCGGCTCGCTCCTGGTCGGCCTGACCTATGCGAAGTCTATAAGCATTGTACGTGGTATCCCGCTGATTGGGGTAAACCATATCGAGGGGCACATCCAGGCGGTGCTCCTGGAGGCCCAATCCGCCGGCGCTCCCCTGCGCTTCCCCGTAGTCGCATTGGTGGCCAGCGGGGGCCATACCCACCTGTTTGCAATGCCCGAGGCAGGCCGTTACCGGCTGCTGGGCAAGACGCGCGATGACGCGGCGGGCGAAGCCTACGACAAGGTGGCGAAACTGTTGGGCTTCGGATACCCGGGCGGGCCGGTGCTGGACGCCCTGGCGCCGTTCGGAGACCCGGAGGGCCTGCGGTTGACCATGTCCAAGATGAAGGGCAACGCGCTCGATTTCAGCTTCAGCGGAGTGAAGACGGCGATGCTGCGCTGGGTGCAGTCCAAAGAGCTCGAGGGCGAAATCGTGGCCCGGCGGGCGCTCGTCAAGCTCCATCCGCGCCCCAGTGAGGAGCAGTGGCTGAGCGTCACGCCGCAGACGACATTGGACGCCATCGCCTCGTTCCAGCAGTTGGTCATCGACGAACTGCTGAAACGGTGCCAGGAGGCCGTGCGGAAGACGGGAGCGTTGGCCGCCGTGATCGCCGGCGGGGTGGCCTGCAACGCCGGATTACGCCATGCGGCGACCGTGTCGCGGGTGGGCTGCCCGGTGTGGTTCACGACGCCGGGCCTGTCGACGGACAATGCGGCGATGATCGCCGCCGCGGCCTGGCCGAAGTTCGAGCGGGACGAGTGGGACGACCTGGGGCTGCGCGCCCAAGCCAACCTGAGACTGGCATGAGGAGGCAACGAAAGGCGGGCCGCGGGGCGCGTCAGGAATTGTGGGCGGGCGTCTTCCCAAGTCGGTGAGACGGGCTGGGGCTTCGAGGCATTTTGGCCGACGTCGGCACTGCTGTCCGGTTAAGCGTCCGCAGAATCTCAGTAAGTTTCTATTCATCAGTCAGTTACAGACAATTTTGAGGTGAATCGACCTGAATTTCTGCGGCTTAATGGCGGTCTATGCACGAAGGCCGCACGGTGTTTTCTCAATTGATGGATCTCGTGCCGCAGCACGAGTTCCGGCGCTCGGTGGCGCGCCTCGGGGCCGGCCACCGGCTGCGGCGTTTCTC
>JBEKHU010000254.1:0-5490 GCA_050012115.1 Bryobacteraceae bacterium
TCGGGCCGTGGAGACGCAGCCGCTGTTTCGCCTCGGCGGAAGTCAGTCCGGCTGGAGTTGCTTGCAGCAGATCGAGCAGGTCCCGCTGGGGCATATCCCAGAAGCGGTTGAGCGTCTTGTCTGGTTTGCTCATGCGCAGTCTCTCCCGTTGATTATGCATGCTACCTGGGTTTGACACCCCTGCGCAGCGGTATGGGGCGACCTCGCGCTTGATTGCACGGCTTGGGCCGTGTGCCTGGACAGCGGATCATGCGTCGCACCCGATCCTGGCCGCCACCTCGACGGCCGGCACAATCAGCCGCGTGGGGCCCCGACAGGCAACTCGCCGCAATCATAAGCTCGACATGCAGCAACTGCCGTCTCTTGTGCAGATCTTGCACCGTGCCCCCTTGAACTCCCTGGTTCCGGCGATGCACCAGTTGGCCCGCGCTCCCCATAGAGTTCAACTTCCGCTTTGGACCCGCGCTTGCAGTTATCTAGTGCGAAGGAGCAAAAAGATGCTTTGGACACTGTTCGTAATCCTGCTGGTCTTGTGGGCTCTCGGGATGCTCACCTCGGTCACCGCCGGCGGGCTGATTCACATCCTGTTGGTCGTTGCGTTGATAGTCCTGGTATTCAATTTGATTTCGGGACGCCGGGTCACCGGTTAGCAAGTCCATCGGTTGCATCCCTGATTCGGCGCCACGCCGGCGCCTGGCCGCGGATTGTTTCGCTGTAGCTAAGGAGAGAAAAAATGCCGTTAATAAACATCGTTGTTGTGTTGGTCGTGGTTGGCGTTGCGTTGTGGCTCATTAATCGCTTCATCCCAATGGCCTCCAGTATCAAGACAATTCTGAATGCAGTGGTTGTCATTGCGGTCTGCGTTTGGCTTCTGCAGGTGTTTGGACTGTGGGCGACCGTGACCAGTTATAGATTCAAGAGCTGAGTCAGTGCAGTGCCCATGGCCCCAATCACAACAGTCAGATTAGTCCTGCTCTGCGCACTACCGATTGCGGCCATGGCTCAGCCCGTCGATTCGATGAATGTGTCGGACAAACTGGTCTTTCACGCCGAAACTGTTTACAGCCCTCAGATGTTATTGGGAACCGCGGCCTACGCGGGGTTTGGGTGTTTGCTTGCTTAGTTGCGTTTCAATGGTCCGTTCAGAGACGTTCGGTTGTTTTTTTGCTGGGAAGTGAGACGAAAGGAAACTGCCCTTTCACGGAGGGACACACACATGCACGACGCACACCAGCAAGCCGCCGGACAGCACGAACGTGCGGCGCACGCCCATCGTAGGGCTGTCGGGCATGACGAAAATGGGGATCATGTAGCGGCAAGCCGGCGTTCGGAACGAGCACTGAAGCATCGAATTATGCTCTGGATGCTGGTGGTTGCGAGCCTCGCAGTCCTGCCCGCGCCGGGAAAGGCGCAACCGCCGCCCGATTCCGAAGATTCCGCTCGAACTGTTCCCAGCACAGCCCCGGTCCAACCAGGCCTGGCCTACACTCGTCCGACGCAGAGAACGAAGGTCAATAACTACCTCTTCGACGCATTCGGCCCGTATCCCTTCGTCGGCGCGGCGCTCGCGGCGGGTTTTCACCAGGCCACCAATTCGGTTCCGGAGTGGGCGCAAGGCGCTGAGGGTTACGGCAAGCGATTCGGGTCCAACTTCG
Organism: Bryobacteraceae bacterium; assembly: GCA_050012115.1. Taxonomy (GTDB): domain Bacteria; phylum Acidobacteriota; class Terriglobia; order Bryobacterales; family Bryobacteraceae; genus CAIVVT01. Next base: position 1,656 of record JBEKHU010000254.1, read on the forward strand.
GAATTGCAGCGATAACGATGACCACCCGCTATGGGCTGTCGGAAGCCTTCAAGGAAGACTCGATGTACTACCGCTGTGACTGCAGCGGCGTTTTTCCGCGCCTGAAACATGCGGTGCTTTCGACCTGGACGGCCCGCCGCGGCGCAGACGGCCACCGGGTCTTCTCGATCCCGGCGCTGGTGGCGCCGTACGTGGGCACGATGACGGCCGTCTATGGCTGGTATCCCGACCGCTACGGCGCCAAGGATGCGCTCCGCCTGGGCAACTACAGCATGCTGGCCTATATGGGCGGGAACATCGCCCTCGAGTTCCTCTACGGCGGGCCCCACTCGTTGCTTTCCCGCATGCATCTAGACAATCGGCACGGAGCGCCTTATCCGGACTCAAAGCCCTGATCGAGCGGGCATTGGGGGCGGCCGCCGTGCGTTGTTTGCAGTCCTGATCCGGCGCGTCCGCGTGTTCCCTACGCCGCGCCACAATAGGATGAGCATTCGCCGGCAAGCCGAGCAACGGAAAAACGGCAAGGCGCTTCGCTGCGGATCGAGTGCTCAAACACTTTGACCGCCTCAATGCCGTTCTGTCCCAACAATTCCCTGGTGTGCAACATGACGCCCGCCTTCGCAGGGAGCTAAAGTTAAATTAATGTCCAAATCGCGGGCGGTGTCTGGCCGGATCCTCATCGTCGACGATGACGAGCGCCAACGTGACGCCCTGGCTGCGATGCTTTCCGGTTGTGACTTCGATACCCAGCTGGCGGCCGATGGGCAGGAAGCATTGGAACGGCTGGCTACCTTCAGCGCAGACGCCATCGTCGCGGATTTGGTCATGCCGCGCATGGACGGCTTTGAACTGCTCCGCTATTTAAAGGATCGTGGCGACCTCACTCCGGCGATCGTGCTCACCGGCTTCGGCAGCATGGAAAAGGCGCTGTCCGCCGTGCATGACCTCGGGGCGTTCTGGTACCTGGAGAAGCCAGTGGAGCCGCGCGCCTTCAGGACCCTTCTGGAACGCGCGATTCAGTATAAGCGAAGTCTGCAGAAAAGCGAGGAGCTGAAGCGCGACCTGAGTCTTCGCGGCGTGCTCGGAGACCTGGTGGGAACCTCCCCGGCGATGCAGCAGATTTTCTCGCTCATCAGACAGGTGGCGCCCACGACGGCCCCCGTCCTGATCTGTGGCGAAAGCGGAACCGGGAAGGAGTTGGTCGCGCGGGAGATCCATAAGTGCAGCCCGCGCGCTGATGGACCGTTCGTCGCGATCAATGCAGCCGCCTTACCCGAAGCGCTAGTTGAGAGCGAGTTGTTCGGTCACGAGAAGGGCTCGTTTACTGGGGCCATGGAGCGTTCGGCGGGGTGCTTCGAGCAGGCCCATGGCGGCACATTGTTTCTCGACGAGATCGGCGAGATGCCGCTGGCCACGCAGCCAAAGCTGCTGCGCGTGATCGAAGAGCTGCGGGTGCGCAGAATTGGCGGCAAGAGCGAGGTTCCGGTCGATGTGCGCGTGCTCGCCGCCACCAGCCAGGCTCCGGCATCGCACCTCAGGGAAGAACTCTACTACCGATTGAGCGTATTCCAGATCGTGATTCCCCCGCTGCGTGAGCATAAAGAAGATATCCCGCCTATCGCCGATGTCATGCTGCAGTATCTGAACCAGAAGCATGCCACGCGCGTTACAGGACTCGATGCCGAAGTGCTGGATCTGCTGCAGCGGTACGATTGGCCCGGCAATGTGCGGGAACTGCGCAATATTCTGGAGCGGGCAGTCATCATGGCCGGCCAGGGCTTGATCCGGCTGACGGACCTTTCTTTCCCTGCACTCGGCTTAAACCCCGGACCGTATCCCCGGCCATCGCCCGGCCACGAGGGTCCTACATTGCTCCAGCCTGGCCAGCCACTTATGAACATCGAGGAGGCTTACATCAAACTCACCCTCGAGCACGTGCGCGGCAATCGCAAACTCGCAGCCAAGATGTTGGGGATCAGCCTGCGCACGCTGCAGAGCCGGATCGCCACACTTCGCGAAGATGAGAAGATGATCAGCCCGGGATCCTGAACGGCTCGCCCCGGCGCGGCCCTGACCCAGCTGACCAGCGCCATCTGCAGTGAGTCGAAAGGGAGGCCTTCATCGGAAAGAAGGCCGAAGCCCTCCCATACGAAAACTGGGGCCGCGGCGGCGTTCAATGAGGCCCAAAGTAACCGAGTGAGGGGTTCGCGCGCCGTCGACAGGCTACTTCCAATACTCGCGGTCCAGTGACCGGTATTGCACGGCCTCGGCAATGTGTTTGGCCTGGATCTGTTCGGCACCGCCGATATCGGCAATCGTGCGTGCGACCTTCAGGATCCGGTCATGGGCGCGGGCCGAGAGGGCAAGCCGGCGGATGGCCATCTCCAGGGCCTTCTCCCCAGCGGCGTCCAGCGGGCAGAACTCGCGCAGCCGCCCGGGCGGGATGTTGGCGTTCACAAAACCGCGATCCGATTGCCGCGCCCGTGCCTCCAGCACCCTGCCGCGCATCTCGGCCGAGCTGGCGCCGGTGCTCCTGCTGCGCATCTCTTGGTAGGCAACCGCCGCAACCTCAATGTGGAGGTCAATCCGGTCCAGTAAGGGGTTGCTGATCTTGCCCAGGTATCGCTGGATCATCGCCCCCGTGCACCTGCAGGAATTAGACTCGTGTAAGTATAGACCGCACGGACACCCGTGCAGACATCAACTGACCTTAAGCATGAACCACGAATGCCGGCTGAGGGCGATCAGCGGTTCCGTGCGCCAGGCGCCCCGGTGGAGGTCTATTGTCGGAAAGCTCGGCCTGCCGGCGTCCGCGCCCGGCGGTAACACCGCCTGTTAACCACCTGGTGCCGTCGCGTTACCGCGTTCGATCGCGATGGGAGGATGCGACCAGCTGCGAAGAAGCCGCCCAACAGCGGAGCCGCTGGCAAGACTTGAAGGACGGTTCAAACAGCTTCGTCTAAGTGGATTCCACAGGAGCTCATGGGCTGCAGATCTCGCGCTGTTAACAGGCCAGGAAGGTTTCGGCGCAGGTCTCGGCTCCCCAAGTGCATCGCAGGTCCGAACACACGAGTGGAGAATTCCGTCGGATAGGTTTTCGCCGTGATGTTAACAGGGAGGGGAGTTTCGGATTTGCGTCCTGAGATCATCGATCCAGAAGCCTATCTGCGCCACGTGCGCGCGTGGATCGCCGACCACCCTGTCAAGCGGATTGCTGAACTGCTGCCCTGGAACGTTAGCTTGGAAGAGATCGTCAAAGCGACCCACAACGACTGATCCACCTCATTCCCGAGTGTGTCCGCATTACCGCTCTGTGGACACATACCGCAGCGTCCACCAGCACGCTAATCGCAATGTCAACACGACTTTTGGGCTGACGCTTACCAAGAAACTAGGTTTTCGGGGGTCTTCGAATTATGCTCAGACAACCGGTTTAGCCATTTCACCTCAAATGTGACGTGTCCGCTGAGCGGTTCAGGAATAGCCAACATGCCCGAGATTTTACGGAATCCCGATGCCGTTTGCTTGTCGGTTTGAGGTCAAAGACCAAGCTACATTTAGTTCACCCTATCACCTATAGTTGACAACTGAAACTGGGCATCTAAATGGTTCACATTCAGCTTGACGGCTTGTTCTAGTTCAGCTTTCGCCTCTTGCCGTTTACCAGACCCAAGGTATCCCAGACCTAGTACGTAGTGTCCCTGAGCCATTCGAACCTCGTTGGTTTCTCTCTCCCCGAACTTCGCGAAATAATCCGGACGGCCGCCACCCCTACTCAGTATAGCCTCCTGTCCTGACTTGATCAGGCTGTCAAATATCCGCGCAGCTTCGGCTG
>JBEKHU010000255.1:0-5487 GCA_050012115.1 Bryobacteraceae bacterium
AAACGCCGTTTACCGACCACTGGCACAGTTAATGAGACGGTCCGTCAACTGTATAGGCCGCGGTGGCAAAGCACGGGATCCACCTCAGGTGCGTGGTTCTACAAGACACTCTTGGTTGTGGCACGCGCGTAAATCACGCACGTGGTTGTGAATCATCGCGCTGCGGCGGGAGTTCCCAACAGGAGCGGTGGTAGCGTTGGAAAGCTCATCTGGCCCGACACCACGCACCACGTCACTTCGGCGCCTCAGGATCGGCCAGCCCTGGCTTGGACGGCTGCACGTGCGTCACCTTGTAGGCGTCCAGCAGACCCTGTTTCAAGTGTCTGAGGCGGCGGAACTCGGCGAACTCTCGCTCAACGTCGGCAGCGCGGCCCTGGGCGCGATACAGCCCGCCCAAGCGGTAGTGGGCGGAGGGGTCGAAAGGGTCGCGACGGGCGGCGCGATCGAGATACGGCAGCGCTTTGTCGGGCTGGCCGAGCAACTGCAGCGCCCGCGTCAGGCCGGCGCTGGCGTCGACGTCGTCGGGTTGGAGTTCCAAAGCGCGGGAGTAATGCGGCACGGCCTGGGCGGGGTTGGAACGGTCGAGTTCGATGTCGCCGCGGCGGCAGACGGCGCGTTCGTCAAGCGATCAACTTGAACAAGCACACGTGCCACGCGGCGCTGTCTGAAATACTTTCTAAACCAAATCCTTCTATCGAACTGGTACGAATGCATCGGTCTGTTCACAGGGAGGAGAGTTCGAACAACGAATTATAGTCCATGGTTAAAGATCGAATAGATGGCTTGTGGAAGCCGCTATTTGGTCAACCCGTCCAGAATCCCGCCCACCTGCTCGTGCAGGTCGGGCGGCGCGCCGTAGAGCACGCGCACGGTTTTTCCCGAACGGTCGAACAGGAACATAGTGGGCACGGCAGTAATGTCGCCGAACGCCCGTGCGGCCGGTGCATCCGTGATGGCCCAGCGCAGATCGGCGCCGAGCGAACTGGTGGTGGAGCGCACCACATCCTCAGGGGACTCCACGGCCAGGGCCAGAACGACAATGTTGTCGCCGTACTTGCGTTTCAGCTCGCCCAGCCATTTCAGCGTGGAACGGCAGGGCGGACACCACGTAGCCCAAAACTCAACCAGCACCACGCGTCCGGCAAGCTGCTCGGGCGTGATCTTCTGACCGGAGAGGTCGGTTAGGGTGAATCTGGGGAGCGCCTCAATCTCCTTGAACGCATCGCTAGCACCGGCGTGTTCACGGCTCACCATGTCTTTCCTGCCGGCCAGGATCAGGTCGATCATGTGGGTGAGATCAGTCCTGAACTTTGCCTGGCTGCCGGCATTGCGCCCGGGAGCATAGCGGCCGGTGCCTTCGATTTCTCCGAAGTAGCCGAAGTCCCTGGGGCTGGCGACCAGCACATCATCCACGAACACCGCCGGGTATCCCTTCACGCCAAACCGCGCGGCCAGCTTCGACGTCCCGAAGTTCTCACTGACAAACGTGACTCGACCCGGGTACTGGGCCGCAACTTCTTGTACCAGCAAACTTGCTGGGTCGGAAAGGTTTCACGAGTAGGGCCAGCGCACCAGCGTAATATCGACGGTCTTACCTGCTGCCCGCTGCAGTGGAGATGCCGGTTTCTGCGCTTCGAAATAGGCCGGCAGAACCTGATCGACGATCGCCTGTGCGCTCCTCCAATCGTCCGCGCTGGGAGCGGAACCACCGGCAGGCTCCACCTGCGATTCGGCGCGTTCCACGAAAAGCTGGGCGATGGAATCGTCGCGCTTGGAAGCATCCAGCTTCTTGTGCAGCGCCGCGATGGCTGCTTTCAGATCGGATTGTTTGGCGGCATCGGGCGCCGGGCCGTCGAGCATTCCGTGGTGCCGCACCGCCTCCAGATACTGGTATAGGGCCGCGGCATAGAAACGCGCCGCATCGAACTCCCGCGCCTGCTTAATGGTCGAATTCAGCGCAATGAATCTGGAATGAAGTTCAATGGAACGCGGCGGCTGAAAGGCGGCGTTGGTCTTCTCCTGAAGACTTTGCAGCTCGGGCAGCAGTGAGCGTTGCGGCAACGGGCTGGTTCTTCGGGGAAGATTCAGGGACGCGCAGAATTTTGCGAATTCGGCTTCGCCCTGCGCCTGGCCGAGATTGAAAAGCCCGTCCTTCGGCTGAGTGGCGGTCGCAAACCCGCGGCCTCCCTCGAGTAGCGGCTGGGCCTTGCCCTGAGCCGTCTCCGCCAATGCCCGGATGGCCGCCCGCGCCTGGCTCCAGTCTGTTTTCCGGACTTCGCGGTCGAGCGTACTGAGATTCAGGCTGACTCTCCCCCATTCGGACTCAAATACGGGCAGCCCGCCTTTCACCGTGTCAGCCTTCCGTTCCACTACAGTCCGCGCGCCCTGGAGCAAATCGGACGCCTGATTCAACCTTTCCAGACTTAAGTACAGTCGTCCCCCGCCGAGCGCCTCCGCGGCTGCTTTGAGCTCGCTGTCAATCAGGGAGTTAAGGGCCGAAACGTCCGGATCAGAGATGGGCTTGTTTCTCAGGGATTGCTGCAGCCGTTGGGTCTCAGCCTTGATCTGTGAGACGGCGTCCTGGCCCGCAGCGGGCAGGGCGAGGATCATGGAGGAGGCTACAATCCGCACTCCACTCCAGAGGAGATCCCGCGCTTTGGTGCGATCGTTTCCTCCCGACTCGGGGCTCATACAGCCGCCCCCCTCTTCGAATCAGGATTCCCGTTTCGGCATCCTGAGTAGCACTGATTGTACATCCAACCGCCTCCGTCGGAGGAATTTTCTAAATCGGCACGGGCCGCTGCAAACATCGACGCCGGCCTGCGCCGTGCACGATTCCTACCATCTGCGGCTACGATTTCGGCGCGTAGTAGCCACTGCGCGCCCGCACCACCAGATCGCCGTGCGTGTGCACCCGCACCTCGATGGGATGATACAGACCGTCCGTCTTCAGCGGCTCGGGACGGTACAGAATGCTGTACTGGCTGCGCAGTTCGTTGGCGATGTTCTCGAAGTCCTGCTCCATATTCTGGGCCCGGAACGGGAAGTAGGTCAGGCCGCCGGTCTCGTGCGTCAGGTACTTCAGCACCTTGTCGCCCTCGCCCAGAAGGTGCGTGACCGTCGCGCTGGCCTGGTCGCGCGTAACGCCGGTGTTGTTGGTTGAAATGGCATACAGCACCACGTCGGCCTTCTGCACGAACTCCAGCGCCTGGTCCCGCGTGTAGTGGCTGGCGTTGTCCTCGCCGTCGCCGATGATGATCATGGCCCGGCGGTACTTGTGCAACGGCCGGTCCAGCATCAGCTTGTCGCGGCTGGCCACGATCATCGCATCGAACAGCGCCGTGCCGCCGCCGGGACGCAGATCGCGCAGTTTGGCGCCCAGCAGCTCCGTGTCGTCGGTGAAGTCCTGCACCAGTTGGGCCTCCGTATCGAAGCCGTACACCAGCGCCCTGTCCCGCCCTTTGCGGATGGCGCTCTCCAGAAAACTCCGCGCCGCTTCGAGTTCGAACCGGAAGCGCGCCCGAATACTGTTGCTCGTGTCCACCAGGATCGCGAGGCGCAACGGCAGATCGCTTTCCGTGACGAACTCCAGGATCTTCTGCTTTTTCTTGGCTTCGATGACGTCGAAGTCCTCCATCACCAGGTTGGTCACGAACCGGCCCTTCTTGTCCGAGACCGTGAACAGCACGTTCACGCGCGTGACGTCCAGGCTGAAGGTCTGCGTAGGGTCGGCCGGCGCCTTCGCAGCCTGCTGGGCCGCCCTGGCTTCCGGGGCTTGCCTGGCCAGGACCAGCGACCCGGCCGCCGCGGCCAGGAAAGCTCTGCGCGAGGGATAGGAGCTCATGTTGAACCTCATTCTAGCCTGCTTTTCGCACCGTGCCTCCCCCGGGCGCGGTTGTCCTCATCAGCTCTGTTGACGCTTTTTCCACACCGCAAGTTCCGGCGGGAGCGGCGCCTCGACGGCGATCCGCGTGCCGCTCGATGGCGAATCGAAGCGGATACGCAGCGCGTGCAGCCACGGCCGGCCCAGCGCTGGTTGCGCCGCCGCGCCGTACGTCGTGTCCCCCGCCACCGGATGGCCGATGCTCGCCAGGTGGACGCGGATCTGGTGCGTGCGGCCGGTGCCGATCCGTACCTCGAGCAGAGTGTATCCCCGCAGCCGCTCCACCACCCGGTAGGCGGTGTGGGCGCTGCGCCCGGACTCTAGCCGCGCCGTCATGCGCGTGCGCTTGTTCGGATCGCGCGTGATGGGACTGTCGATCACACCCTGCTCGCCGCGCGGCGCGCCCTCGACCAGCGCCAGGTACGTCTTCTCGACGCTCCGGGCGGCGAACTGCGCCGCCAGGTGGCGATGCGCGGCGTCGGTCCGCGCCACCAGCAGGACTCCGCTGGTGCCTTTGTCGAGCCGGTGCACGATGCCCGGCCGCATGGCGCCCCCGACGCTCGAAAGCCCGCCGAAACGGTGCAGCAGCGCGTTCACCAGTGTGCCCGACGTCCGCCCCGCGCCCGCGTGCACCACCAGCCCGGCAGGTTTGTTCACCGCCACGACGTCGCTGTCTTCATACAGAATGTCGAGCGGGATCTCCTCCGCGAAGGCCTTCAGCGGCTTCAACTCGGCCGGCTCGACTTCGATCCGCTCGCCGCCGCGCAGCTTCAGCGACGCCTTGCGCGCCGGCGCGCCGTTCACGCTCACCCGGGCCGCTTCGATCCACTCCTGCAACCGCGCCCGGCTGTAGCCGGTCAGGCGCGCCGCGAGGAAATGGTCGAGCCGCAGGCCCGCGTCGCCGGCCCCGGTTTCAAGCACCAACGCCATGGCTGTCTTCCAGCCTACACGGCGCGCGTGCGACAATCCTCCTTCAGGACCGCGACCGCTCCGCGCGGCAGTAGATTGTTGGTGAATCGTCGCAACCATGCGCCGCCTCGTGCCGATCCTCGCCATTGCGCTTCTCGCCGCGGTCCGCTTCTGCCACCTCGACGTGCTGTGGGTGGAGGAGGCCTACCCGCTAGCCGCCGCGCGGGCCATGCTCGCCGGCAAGGCGCTGTATCGCGACATCTGGTTCGACAAGCCGCCGCTCTCGGCCCTGTTCTACGTACTGTTTGACGCCCGCGGCGGGTTTCTGCTGCGGCTCGCGGGCGCGCTCTTTGTCGCCTTCGCGGCCTGGGCCGCCTGGCGCGCCGCGTCGCAGATCTGGCGTCGCGAAAACAAGGGGACTGACGACTCTGTCCCAAGGCGCGCACGATTCTCTCTATCTACACTCCGCCGCCTCTACGCCGGGTGGACAGAGCCGTCTGTCCCCAGTGTTATCGCCCCTGATCGAGGACGCCCGGTCCCTGCCTGTGCGGAATGCGGCCTCGACGTCTGCGCCTGGGCGGCGCTGCTGACGGCCTTCTTCGTGACGTTCGATTTCCCCGCCGCCGCCATCGCCCTGACGCCCGACCTGCTTACACTGCCGTTCCACCTGCTGGCCGTCGGCGCGGCCGCGGCCG
>JBEKHU010000256.1:0-5476 GCA_050012115.1 Bryobacteraceae bacterium
CTGTTCGACACGTTCCACGCGAACATCGAAGAGAAGGACGTTGCCGCCGCGTTGCGGCTGACGGCGCGGCACCTGAAGCACGTGCACACCTGCGAGAACGATCGCGGGATACCGGGCACGGGCCACGTGGACTGGCCGGGCGTCTTCCGGGCCCTGCGCGAGACGCGCTACGACGGCTATCTCACTATCGAGAGTTTCGGCTTCGCCTTGGGCGCGCTCTCGGCTGCGGCTTCGATCTGGCGCGACATCGCGCCGACGCCGGAGTCGATCGCCTTCGAGGGCGTGGAGTTCCTGAAGCGCGGCATGGCTCAAACCGCGTAAACAGACTTACCCAAGCTGCCCCAATCCAGCGGCCTCCCGCCGATCTGAGTCCGAATCCGCGCCGATAGTGACCGCGGTCACAGTGCCCGCGGCAGCGGCATGAGAAGCTGGCCCAGTAGAGTTATACCTACGAGCAGGAGGTCCTTTTCCGTGAAGAAACTCTGGATCGCTTTTGCGGCCATCCTCGTCTTTTCGTTCTCGATCCTCGGCTGGATCGGCACGCGCATTTATCAGGAGATGCCGCCCATTCCGGACCGCGTCGTCACCACCGACGGCCGGGTGGTCGTCGCCGCGGGTGAGACCGCGCGCGGGCAGAACGTGTGGCAGTCGATGGGCGGCATGGAGACCGGCTCCATCTGGGGCCACGGCAGCTACGTCGCGCCCGACTGGACAGCCGACTGGCTGCACCGCGAACTGGTCTTCGTACTCGGCGAGTGGTCCAACTCGCAATTCGGAAAGCCGTACGAGCAATTGACGGCCGAACAGCAGGCCGGCCTGCGCGGGCGTCTTCAGGAACTGTTCCGCAAGAACACCTACGATGCCGCCGCGCGCGCGATCGTGATCGACCCGGTGCGCGCCCGCGCGTTCGAGGACAACTACCGCCATTACGCCGACGTCTTCATGAACGGCAACGTGGGCTACGCCATCCCTCCGGGCGTGGTTTCTTCGGCCGAGCGCATGCACGCCATGGCCGCCTTCATCTTCTGGTCGGCCTGGTCGGCTTCCACCAATCGCCCCGGCGACACGGTCTCCTACACGCACAACTGGCCGCACGAGGTGCTGATCGACAACCGCCCGTCAGGCGAGACCGTCATGTGGACCGGCGTTTCCATCCTGATGCTCCTCGGCGGCCTGTGCGCAATGATCTGGTGGTACGCCAGCCAGCAGAAGCAGGAAGAACCGCACGCGGCGCCCAAGGCCGACCCGCTGGGGACCTGGCGCGCCAGCCTGTCGCAGCGGGCCACGCTCAAGTACTTCTGGGTGGTGGCGCTGCTGATCCTCGTGCAAATGCTGATGGGCGTCATCACCGCGCACTACGGCGTCGAGGGCGACGGTTTCTACGGATTCAAACTGGCGAAGATCCTGCCCTACAGCGTGTCGCGGACGTGGCACGTGCAGACCGGCATCTTCTGGATCGCCACGGCCTGGCTGGCCGCGGGCCTGTTCATCGCGCCGCTGGTCTCGAACTATGAACCGAAGTTTCAGCGGCTCGGCGTGAACGTGCTGTTTGGGGCGCTGCTCTTAATCGTGGCGGGCTCGATGACCGGGCAGTGGCTGTCGATCATGAATCGCATGAGCGACGACCAGGCTTTCTTGTGGGGCCACCAGGGGTACGAGTACATTGACCTGGGACGGTACTGGCAGATCCTGCTGTTCGCCGGACTCATTATCTGGCTGGCGCTGGTTGTGCGCTCGATCCGCCCGGCGCTGAAGACCGCTGGCGAATCGCGCCCGTTGCTGTGGGTGTTTCTGATGGCCGCGGCTTCGATCGGACTGTTCTACGGCGCGGGCCTGATGTGGGGCCAGCATACGAATTTGTCGATGGTCGAATACTGGCGCTGGTGGGTCGTCCACCTGTGGGTGGAGGGCTTCTTCGAGGTCTTTGCCACTGCTGTGATCGCGTTTTTCTTCACGCGGCTGGGGCTGATCAAGCCGGCCTTCGCGGCGCGCTCGGCGTTGCTTTCGGGCGCCATCTACCTGGCCGGCGGCATCATCGGCACCTGCCATCACCTGTATTGGTCGGGCACGCCAACCGTCGCGCTGGCCTGGGGCTCGGTGTTCAGCGCGCTGGAGGTCGTACCGCTGTCGCTGGTCGGCTACGCCGCCTGGGACGACATCCGGCGCGGCCGGTTGACGCCTTGGGCCGCCCGCTACAAGTGGCCGATCCGCTTCTTCGTGGCCGTGGCGTTCTGGAACATGGTGGGCGCCGGATTGTTCGGCTTCATGATCAATCCGCCCATCGCGCTGTACTTCATGCAGGGGCTCAACACGACTCCGCTGCACGGCCACGCGGCGCTGTTCGGTGTCTACGGCATGCTCGGCATGGGGCTGATGCTGGTGTGCCTGCGCGCCCTGGTGCCCAGCCTGGAGTGGCGCGAGGGCTGGCTCAAGTGGTCGTTCTGGTCGATGAACTCCGGCCTGTTCGCCATGTGCGTTTTCAGCCTCCTTCCGATCGGACTTCTGCAAACCTGGGCTTCGGTCGATCAGGGCTACTGGTACGCGCGCTCGCACGAATTCCTGGGGACGCCGCTGCTGCAGCAATTCCGCTGGATGCGCGCGCCGGGCGACATCCTGTTCGCGATCGGCGAGTTCATCTTTGTGCTGTTTATCTTCACCATCCGGCCGACGGCGGTGGAACGGGCGGACCAGGCCGCGGCGCGCGGCCTGAGCGACTTCGGCCCGCGCGTCGCGCACACCGACTAACCCGCGCGCGCTCAGCGCGGCAGCAGCGAGCTGGGCAGCAGCGGGAACACGGGCTCGTCTTCCTCGCCGGCGAGAAAGGCTTCGAAAAGGCGGCCCAACAAGGCGCTGCGGCGCGCCATCTGCTGGCGGCGGTCGGTCAGGAACTCGAAGCGGAAGGGCGAGTGGGTCTCGAGCTCGTCGAGATAGCCGCGCGAGAAGAACTCGCCCGCCTCGCCCGCGGAGCGGATCAGCACGGACGTCGCGCTGCCGCGGATGAGCTCTTTCAAAGCCTGTAGCCGGAGTGTCGGGGCGGCGGGACCGGCGGTAGTTACTTCCTCCATCTGACGCATGACGCGGCGCGCGAAATGGAATGTGCGGTTCGTCAGCTCATCCAGAGGCTCCCGCCCGGCGGCATCGGAGAACAGCGTGAGGGCGCCGTCGTGGCTGTCTTCCCGGACGTCCTGGAGATCGTCGGCTAGTTGCAGGAAGACGCCCCAGTTGTAGACGAAACTCGCCTCCGCGGGGGCGAGGGAACCGCGGGCGAAAACGCCGTCGGCGAGGACCGAAGCGCCGCCCTTGCGGAAACAAAGCGCGGGAATATCGACGGGCTCGTTGGTGGCGCGGCGGCGCATCAGGCGCAGGCTCTCCTGCTGCGCGTGGTGAATCATCAGCAGGCTTTCGAAAACCTGCGGACGGGCCTGGCGCGGGTGCTCCTCCTCGATGAGCGCGACCAGACGCCAGATGTTGATCTCGCGGTCATTTACCGGCGTGACGACACGGCCTGCCAGGCGCTCGCCAAAGCGCGCGCTGAAGCCGAGCTTGGCCTCCCGGCTGACGGCCGGGGCGTCCATGTAGTTGTCCGTGGCCGGGTAGAGCATGCTGTAGGCGAAGATCGAGGGCGTCAGACGCATCTCCACGCCCAGCAGCATCTGAAGACCGCAAGCGGTCCAGGCGTTGCGGCTGGCCTGGATGATGTCGGCGACCGTGGCCGGGAAAGCCAGGCGGCGAGCGCGCCGGCCCAGTTCCGTCCCGATGCCGGAGAAGCCTCCGGCCAAAAGCAGATCGAGGTGCGAAGGGGTGAGATCGAGAGCAGATTGGGCCAGGCGGACAAAGGCCTCGGAGATCCGCCCCTGGACTACCTCGCGTTCGCTCCGGCTGCGGGGCAGGTTCCGCAATTCGGACTGGATTGTCTCCAGGAAACGGTCCAGTTCGCGCTCGCGGACCTGCTGTTCAGCGGCAGCGTAGGTGTGATGGAATTCGGGCAGGCCCTGAGGGCATTCGCGCCACAGCGCGATCGCTTGTTCGAGGAGGTCAGGCACTTGCTACCGATACTACGCGTTGGCGGGAGGGCGTGTTCCCAGGGAATCCGCCCGGGCCCGCGGGGCGAGGCTGGCTGAGGCGGAGCTCACGGGGCCGATTCCCGCGCGCGCCGGACCCGGCTCCGGGCTCCAAACAGCCTCCGTTTCGAAGCCGGGCGGCGCTGGCTCCAAAACGGGGAATGGTCAGACTTTGACCATTTGCGAATGTAGAATCAATGACTTGCGGGCAGAAATGGTCAGAACTGACCATTTTGCCCCTGCCCGCGCTCAGTCTGCCGCTTCAAAACGCGCGCCTTCGCGCCCCTGCGGCGGGCCGGTGAGCAGAGGCGTCCGCAGTAGCGCCGCCGAGAAGGGAGAACAGGTTTTTAGGACGGTCCCGGGCGCCTGTCATTAGCTTGTAACAAGCTTTCGTCACAATTGAGTTAAAGGTCTGTAACTACCAGACATGACAGCCTCGGCTGCGCACTCAGGATTGCCCGCCGCAGTCGCCGCCGCGGCGTTCGGAGTGTCGTTGAGAGAATCGTTAGCCCCGGAATTAATCCCCTTTGCCGAGATGAGGGTGGAACCCAAGAAGCGATCGCTACGCTGGCGGCGGCTCCTCAGCAACAACCAGGAAATATGTCCGTATTAACGCTGGCCGTCCTCATTATCGCCATCGCCCTGATCTTCGACTTCATCAACGGATTTCATGACGCCGCCAATTCGGTGGCTACCGTCGTGGCCACCCGGGTTCTAACCCCGCTTCGGGCGGTCGTCTGGGCCGCTTTTTTCAATTTTGTGTCGGCCTTCACCTTCGGCACAGGCGTCGCCGGCACAGTTGGCAGCGGCTTCGTGAACCTTACGATGATCACGCCCTACGTCATCATGGCCGGATTACTGGGCGCAATCATCTGGGATCTCATCACTTGGTGGCTCGGATTGCCCACGAGTTCTTCCCATGCGCTCATCGGCGGGTATGCGGGTGCGGCGATTGCCAATGCCGCCTTCCGCCTCGGGCCTGGGAACGGCCTTAAAGCTCTGATTGTCGGCCAGTGGCCCAAGACGATCGCATTCATAGTAGTTGCCCCATTGCTGGGGCTGGCTCTGGCTTACATGCTCATGATTGCCATCTACTGGTTGTTCCGCCGCTCTTCTCCTTCCGGGATGGACCGCTACTTTCGCAAGCTACAGCTGGGATCGGCCGCGCTCTACAGCTTCGCGCATGGTACCAACGATGCCCAGAAGACCATGGGGATCATCACCGGCGTGCTCGTCGCTTCCGGATACCAGAAGACTTTTCATGTTCCCGTTTGGGTGATTCTCTCAGCGCATGCCGCAATCGCCATTGGCACCATGAGCGGCGGATGGCGGATCATCCGCACGATGGGAAGCCGCCTGACCAAGCTCAAGCCGCGCGGAGGATTCTGCGCGGAAACCGCGGCCGCGATCTCTAT